>DATMVL010000174.1:0-2838 GCA_035563175.1 Rhodoglobus sp.
ACCGAGTTCGAGCACATCGACGACGAGGCCTGCCGCAGCTTCATCGCCACCACCGAGCTCGTCGGCCGGCGCTGGAGCAGCGGCATCATGCTCGCCCTGGCCCGGGGCGCCGCGCGGTTCAGTGAGGTGCTCGCCATCGTCGACGGGCTCTCGGACCGGATGCTGGCGCAACGCCTCAAGGAGCTGGAGGCGGCCGGCCTGGTGCGCCGTGCCGTCATCCCGACCACGCCGGTGCAGGTGCGCTACGGCCTCACCGAGCGGGGTGCCGACCTGCTGCGCTCGCTGGAGCCGCTGTCGGACTGGGGCCGGCGCTGGGCGGCCCGCAACTAGACTCGACACCCGTGACAGCACGCACTCTCGTCAAGCACCTCCAGGCCGCCGAAGACGGCCCCGTCACCGTGAGCGGCTGGGTCGAGACGGTGCGCGATCAGAAGAAGGTGCAGTTCGTCGTGCTGCGCGACGAGTCGGGTGCGGTGCAGCTCGTGCACCCCCGTGGCGCCGAGGGCGAGCCGGATGCGCTGGCCCAGACGATCTCGGCGCTCGCCCAGGGCAGCTTCCTCACCGCCACCGGCGAGCTCAAGCACGACGAGCGCGTGAAGCTCGGCGGCGTCGAGGTCAAGCTGGAGTCGCTGGATGTGGTGGGCGCGGCGATTCCCGAGACCCCGATCGCCGACGACTCCAGCATCGACAAGCGCATGGACTGGCGCTTCCTCGACCTGCGTCAGCCGCGCAACGCGCTGATCTTCCGCATCCAGACCACCCTCGAGCACGCCTGGCGCACCTGGTGGATCGAGCACGACTTCATCGAGCTCCACACCCCGAAGCTCATGGCGAGCGCCAGCGAGTCGAAGGCCGAGCTGTTCGAGGTCGGCTACTTCGAGGGCAAGGCGTACCTCGCGCAGAGCCCGCAGTTCTTCAAGCAGATGGCCCAGCCCGCCGGGTTCGGCCGCATCTTCGAGGTCGGCCCGGCATTCCGCGCCGACCCCTCGTTCACGAGCCGCCACGCCACCGAGTTCACCAGCGTCGACGCCGAGATCAGCTGGATCGACTCGCACGAGGACGTCATGCGGATGCACGAGGAGCTGCTCGTCGCCGGATTCCAGGCCGTCGCCGACAAGCACGGCGCGGAGATCGAGCGCGAGTTCGGCATCACCGTCACCGTGCCGACCGCGCCGTTCCCGCGCATCCCGCTCGCCGAGGCGAAGCGCATCGTCGCCGAGCGCGGCTACACGGTGCCCCGCGCCGACGCCGACATGGACCCGGAGGGCGAGCGCCGCATCGCCGAGTACGTGCGTGAGGAATTCGGTCACGAGTTCGTGTTCCTCACCGACTACGCCTCGAGCATCCGGCCGTTCTACCACATGCGCCACGAGGGCGACCCGGGCCTCACGAACAGCTACGACCTGATCTTCAACGGCGTCGAGATCTCCACCGGGGCGCAGCGCGAGCACCGCGTCGACGTGCTCATCGAGCAGGCGCGCGACAAGGGCCTCGACCCGGAGGAGCTCGACTTCTACCTCGACTTCTTCCGGTACGGCGTGCCCCCGCACGGCGGGTTCGGTATGGGCCTCAGCCGCGTGATCATGCTGCTGCTGCACCTCGGCTCGATCCGCGAGACCACCTACCTGTTCCGCGGACCCACTCGCCTGCTGCCGTAGCGGTAGGGCAAGGTGAGGATCGTGACCTCACCCGGACGCACCGTTCCGAGACTGGCTGGCGAGACGGCTCGCAGCTGGGCGGCGTCGGCGCTCGCCGTGCCGGTGATCGTCGCCGCCCCGTTCGTGATCGCCGCCCTCACCGACGGCCTGGACATCGGTCAGCTCACCATCGCCAGCGTGTTCGTCGCCTGGGCCGGGCTCTGTCTGATCGCAGCGGCCGTGAACGTCGCCGTCTTCCTCCGTGCCGACGCGCAGGAGCTGCAGCGCTGGTTGCTCGCCTCCAAGCCGAAGGACCGCACCGGCCGCATCGGCCAGATCCTCAGCGGAGGCGGTGCCACCAGCTGGGCGGTCACCGGATCGGTCATCGCGGTGTTCGCGGTGATCGTGCTCTCGCTCTACCCGCAGTTCCGCATCCCGATCATCATCTACACCGGCATCGCCGTGGTGGTCAGCTCCCTCATGCTGACGATCTCCTCGTACGCGGTGCGCTACGCGCGGGCCTACGCCGACTCGAGAGGTCTCACCTTCCCAGGGGACCGCGAGCCGCGCCTGGCGGACTTCATCTACCTCTCGATCCAGGTGTCGACCACGTTCTCGAGCTCCGACGTCACGGTGAACGACACCGCGACGCGGCGCATCGTCTCGGTGCACGCGATCATCTCGTTCGTCTTCAACACCGTCATCGTGGCGCTGCTCGTCTCGGTGCTGGTGAGCACCGCATCCTGACCACCGGCAGTTCACCCGGATGGTGCAAGATGTGCCCATGTCCAAGAAGATCGACCGCGCCCTGAAGGACCTCAAGAAGGCTCTCAACCAGCACGCGGAAGCCGTCGGCGGCAACGCGGTGTCGCTCAAGAAGGCGCAGCGAGCGACCGCCAAGGTCGCCGCGGCCGCCAGCGCCTACGCCGAGGCCGTGCATGCCAAGAGCGGGCTGGGCAACCCGTTCGACGAGATGCTGCAGCCTGGGCTCGAGGACAGCACGCTCGACTCGCTGAAGGCGGAGCGCGAGGCGATCAAGCGCCAGCGCAAGGGCGGCGAGCCGGCGGATGCCGCAGCCGTCGCCGACACGGGCGCGCCCGCGGAGCCCTTCGGCGAGGGCGTCGCGCAGCAGAATCCCGAGGAGCACGGCAAGGCTCTTTGACCGCTGGTCAGCCCAGTCGGCCCTGCCCGGGGATGCGGG
>DATMVL010000175.1:0-5224 GCA_035563175.1 Rhodoglobus sp.
CGGCGCGCGGAGGTCGGGATGCACGACGTCGATGTCCACGGTGGCAGTCTGGGCGCTCGAGCCCCGCTTCGTCAACAACGTTGACATCACCGCCACGGGTCGTCGTGGTCGGCGTGCAGCGACACCGTGTTCGGGGCGCCGTGGTTCGTCCGGCGCGCGTTCCACCGCTGGTGCGCGGCGAGGCAGCCGCCCGCCAGCGTGCGGTAGTAGCCCAACACCCGCCGCTCATCCTGCCGCGCCTTCCAGGTCGTGACCCGGTAGCCGAGCTCCGGTCCGCGCTTGATGAAGTCGATGAGCGCATACGGGCGCTCGTGGGCGTCGAACAGCACCCAGCGGCCGGCCTGGTACTCGTGGGCCTGCATGATCGGATGCCAGCGGCGCGGCTCGGGCATGCGCTCCTCGGGAAGACGACGACGGAGCAGCCGGCCCTGCGCACACGAGTGTACGAAATGCCCACCGTCATCCCGCAAGCCCTACCCGGGGCGCCGGGCGCCGACGTACGCTCGGGACGTCGGCACGGTGTCGCCCGACCCGGGCGACCGAGGACGGGAGATCAGCATGAGCATGATGACGGACATGATGCGGTCGATGCCGCAGGGCGGCATGACGATGGACATGGATGCGATGCAGGCCTGCGTCGAGGCCTGTTCCGCCGCGGCGATGGCGGCCACGATGTGCGCCGACGCCGACACCGGTGACGACATGGCGCGGTGCAACGCGATGTGCTCCAACATGGCGGACGTCGCGACGACGATGATGCGCATGATGCTGCGCCCGACCGGCTACGACATGTCGGTCATGCGCATGATGATGGAGGCCTGTGTCGCCATGGGTGAAGCGTGCGCCGCCGAATGCCGCATGCACGCCGAGATGCACGAGCACTGCCGCATCTGCGCGATGGCCTGCGAGGCGATGGTCGACTCGTGCCGGCGCATGATGTCGAGCATGACGATGGCCTAGCTCCCGGATCGCAGCCGGGGCAGCAGCTCAGCGAGGTCGTCGACCACGATGTCGGCGCCCTCGCGCAGCAGCGTCTGCTCGCCGGCGCCGCGATTCACGCCGACCACGAGGCCGAATCCGCCGGCGCGGCCCGCTTGCACCCCGGCGATCGCGTCCTCGAGCACGGCGCACTCCGAGGGCGGCACGTCGAGCATCCGCGCCGCCGTGAGAAACGTGTCCGGTGCCGGCTTGCCGGCGAGCGACTGGGCCGCACCGACGATGCCGTCGACGACCACCTCGAATCTGTCGTGCACCCCGGCCGCCTCGATCACCGGCACCGCATTGCGCGAGCTCGACACCAGCGCGGTGCGGTATCCGGCGGCGACCGCAGCGTCGAGGAACCGCACCGACCCCGGGAAGGCCTCGATGCCGTACTCGGTCAGTTCGGCCACGAAGGCCGCGTTCTTCCGCAGGCCCAGCCCGTTCACCGTGTCGGCCTCCGGCGGGTCGGCGGCGGTGCCCTCGGGCAGCGGGATGCCGCGGGAGGCCATCACCGCGCGCACCGCGTCGTACCGCGGCTTGCCGTCGACGTACGCGTAGTAGTCGTCGTCGGAGTAGTCCGCGGCGTGCCCGTGCGCGGCGAGGAACGTGTTGAACAGTCGCGACCACGCCCGCATGTGCAGGGCGGCCGTGGGTGTCACCACGCCGTCGAGGTCGAACAGCAGAGCGCGCAGGGATGCGAGGTCGGCAGCCATGTCTCCGACACTAGGCAGCGGGTCGGCCCGGTGTCGCGGCCTGGACGGCGCCGCCGGGAGTCGCTAGACAGCGCGGGCGCGGGCGCGCTCGCCGTGCGCGGAGAGGATCTCGGCGACCGGGTGGAACGCGACCGGCTCGCCGAGGGCGGCCTCGGCCGCGGTGGAGACCACCAGCGAGCCGCCGTCCAACGGGGCCAGCTGCAGCGAGCCGGGCATGCAGGCGACGACGATCGCGTCGCGCCAGGCGCCCGGTGAGGCGTCGGCGACCACGTGCTGGATGGCCAGCACTCCGAGCTCGCTGCGGTTGGTCATGCCAGCGATGGTAGGCAGGGCCGGCGCCGGGCGTCACGCGGTCATGTCACACGACGTAGCATCCGTGATCCGCAGTTCACAGCCCGCGCACCGGTGGCCGCGATACGCTCGCCGTAGCGATCGGCACCTGCCTTTGGCCACCGGGCTCCCGAGCCGACGACCGAAGGATCCGCCATCACCGCTGCCTCCGCATCCCTGCCCGCCCGAGTAGGTCCGATCCGTCGGACGAAGCCCCGCGAGGGAGAGCGAGGGGACAGCGCGCGCGCCTACACCGCGGTCGCTGCCGTCGTGCGCGAGTCCGGTCTGCTGCGCAGGGCCCGCTGGTTCTACGCGGCACTCGGTGGAGGGCTGCTGCTCGCCCTCGGCGGCGCGGTCACCGGCTTCGTGCTGTTCGGTGCGAGCTGGTACCAGCTGCTCATCGCCGCCGCGCTCGGCGTGATCTTCACGCAGGTGGCCTTCGTCGCGCACGAGGCGTCGCACCGCCAGGTGCTCGAATCGGGTCCCGCCAACGACCGGCTCGGCCGGTTCCTCGCCACCTTCGTGGTGGGCATGAGCTACAGCTGGTGGATGAACAAGCACACCCGCCACCACGGCAACCCGAACCGCGTCGGGAAGGACCCGGACATCGACTTCGACACGGTGTCGTTCACCGTGGAGTCGGCCGCGGAGCAGCGCGGACTGATGGCCGTGCTGACCCGCAAGCAGGGCTACGCCTTCTTCCCGCTGCTGCTGCTCGAGCGCTTCAACCTGCACTTCCGCTCGCTGCAGCACCTCACCGCGCGCGGGAGCGTCAAGGGCCGTTGGATCGAGCTCACCGCCATCGCCGTGCGCTTCGGCCTCTACTTCGGCGTGCTGTTCAGCGTGCTGCCGCTCGGCATGGCGTTCGCGTTCATCGGCGTGCAGATGGCGGTCTTCGGCTTCTACATGGGAGCGTCGTTCGCGCCCAACCACATCGGCATGCAGATCGTGGCCGCAGACACCAAGCTCGACTTCCTGCGCAAGCAGGTGCTCACATCGCGCAACATCCGCGGCGGTGCTTGGGCCACGATGCTGTTCGGCGGGCTCAACCACCAGGTCGAGCACCACCTCTTCCCCAGCATGGCCAGGCCGCACCTGGCCCGCACCCGCGAGATCGTCCGCGAGCACTGCGCCACCATCGGCGTGCCCTACACCGAGCAGTCCATCGGCCGGGCCTACCGCGAGGTGCTGACCTACCTCAACCGGGTCGGGCTCGCCGCCCGTGCTCCGTTCGAATGCCCCGCCTCGGCGGCGTTCCGTCGGGGCTGAGCCCCGGTCCCCCGCCGGTGTTGCCACCAGGAGCTCCTCTTCAGCCCACTGGGGCGATGCGCTGGTACACCGGCACCGCGACGGCCACGACGACCGCGTGCATGAGGGCGAGGCCGACGGCGCCTGTCGCGGAGGTGTTCGGTATGAAGCCGGCGATCGCGACGATCACGTCCGGGATCCACGACAGCACGAGCACGACTGGCACCAGCACGCGCAGGAGGCGTGCCGGCTGCGGCACGAGTCGGCGCACGACGCTCCACCCGGCATAGCCGGCGAGCACGCCGACGACGGTGAAGGTGATGTAGGCGCCGGGCTGCAGCGGACCGAACGGCATCGTGGCGCCTGCCGCGACCGCGGCGAGGGCGACGACCGCGTTCGCGGCGGACGCGACGGCGATGGCCGCTGCGAGCAGGATGGCGGTGCGCGGGACAGAGGCGGTGCGGGGGTGGGCGGCGGTGGTGGCGGTCATGACCGCTCCTCTCATCAGTACGGATCTCGTACTACCGGAGCGTAGGCCCGGCGCTCCGCGGCGGCCTAACATCTCGGGCCGGATTACTCCGGAGGGAGTACCACGTCTGCGCGTGCGATCACCGTGCCGAGCAGGCCGGCCAGCTGCTCGCGCTGACCCTCGTCCAGCGGTTCGAGCAGCTCGAGCACGAACGAGCGCACTCGCGACTGGAGCGTCGTCGCGATGGCGCGGCCCTGCTTCGTCGGAGCGATCAGCGCGACCCGGCGATCGGCCGGATCGGGCTCCCGGGTGACGAGCCCGTCCTCGACCATCCGCGCGAGGATGCCGGTCATCGTGGACTTGCCCACCCGCACCACCTGACCCAGCCTCCCTACCGGCAGCGGCCCGTGCGAGGCGACCACGAGCAGGCGTCCCTCCCTGGCACCGACGCCGAGCTCAGCGGCGATGGCCTCGAACCGGTCGCCGATGAGCTGGGTCATCCGCACGAGGGCGGGGCCGGCGTGAGGATGCACGGCGGCAGTCTAGGTGGCGGGATGCTGGCCATGGCCCGACCGGCGGACGTACCGTGGGGGCATGTGCCGCAACATCCACACGCTCCACAACTTCGAGCCGGCCGCGACCCACGACGAGGTGCACGCGGCGGCGCTCCAGTACGTCCGCAAGATCAGCGGAGCGACCAAGCCGTCCAAGGCCAATCAGGAGGTCTTCGACCGGGCGGTCGCCGAGATCGCGCACATCACGCAGCACCTGCTGGAGGACCTGGTGACGACCGCGCCCCCGAAGGATCGCGAGGTCGAGGCGGCGAAGGCCCGGGCCCGCGCCGCCCTACGTTACGCGAGCGCCGGCTAGCCGATCCAGAGAGCGGGGATCGCCGCGGTCAGCACCGTGGCGACCACTGCGATCACGACCGCGAACCCGGTCAGCACGTACTTGATCAGGTTGCGCTTGACGATCGCGGCGATACCCAGCAGGAACAGCGACAGGGCGAGCAGGACCGTGTTGAGGGTGAGCTTGTCAGCCTGCGTGTTCGCGACGTCGCCCTCCGCGATCGTGGCGTCGGCCTCGTCGCTGGTCTCTGCGTAGGCGCCGAAGAGAGCGCCCTGGTACTCCTCGTCGTCGAGAGGGCTGACGGAGAAGTCGGGATTCGCCGCGTTCTCCGCGTCGGCGCGCTGGATCGCGGCGTCGAGGTCCTCCGACACCGACTCGAAGTAGATGGTCTCGAACTGAGCCTGCGCGACCGGGTCTCCGGCTTCGGCCTGCAGCTGCAGCTCGCGCAGCGTGATGATGAGCTGGGCATCCTGCACGTACTGCTGGTTGCCCTCGAGGTACAGCGACTCCGCCTCGGTGGCGAGGTTCGAGCCGTTCGTGTAGTTCTGCGTCATGTTGCCGTCCCAGAGCGAGCTCTGGAACGACGCCCACGCGGTGACCATCGCCACCAGGCCGAGCAGGATCGCGATGATCA
>DATMVL010000176.1:0-7107 GCA_035563175.1 Rhodoglobus sp.
ACCGGCGGCGGCGCGGACAGCGCGATCGAGCTCTCCGGCGTCGACCGCGCCCTGCACGAGGCGGTGCGCTCGGTGGTCGTCGAGGGCCTCGTCGCGGCATGCGGCTTCTACCAGGGCGGCGCGGAGCACCTGCGGCTCGGCGAGGAGTTCCACCACAACCGGGTGCGCATCGTCGCCAGCCAGATCTCCGGGGTGCCGGTCGGGCTCGGCGGCCGGTGGGACCAGCCGCGACTCGTGCGCACCGTGATGCAGCAGATCGCCTCCGGTGCGGTGGATGCCGGTGCGCTGGTCACCGACGTCGTCGACGCCGAGCGGGTGGCCGACGTGTTCACCGCCCTCGACGCCGGCGACCCCGCCATGCTGCAGGCCGTGCTGCGCTTCGCCGGGGCGCCCGCGTGAGCGCGCCGGAGTACCGGCCCCGAGTGCCCGCCGCCCCGGCCGTGGTCGGGCTCATCGGGGCCGGGGCCATCGCCCGCGGCGCGCACCTGCCCGCCTACCGCGACTGGGGCATCCCGGTCGCCGCAGTCGCCTCGCGCAGCATCGACGACGCCCGCACGCTCGCCCGCGACTTCGACATCCCGGCCGCGGTGTCGGTGGATGCCCTGCTCGCCGACCCGGGGATCGCCGTCGTCGACCTCGCCACCGGCCCCGCCGGCCGGCTCGACCTCATCGAGGCCGCGGTGGATGCCGGCAAGCACGTGCTCGCGCAGAAGCCGCTCTCGGCGGACCCGGCCGAGCTGCCGCGGCTGCGCACGCTGCTCGACCGGGCACGCGAGCGCGGCGTCCGCATCGCCGTGAACCAGAACGGGCGCTGGGCGCCGGCCTGGCGGCTCGCGACCCTGCTGATCCGCGACGGCGCTATCGGCGATGTGGTGGGCGTGACCCACCTGCACGACAAGCCGCTGCCGCCCCTGGCCGGCACGCCGTTCGACGCGGTGCCGCACATGCTGCTGGCCGACTACCTCGTGCACTGGATCGACATCACCCGCTGCTGGCTCGAGGGCGGCCGGGTGGCCACGGTCGCCGCGATCGACTCGCGGGTGCCCGGTCAGCCGGCCGAGGCGCGCAACCCGTGGCAGGCGACCGTGCACGTCGGGCTCGACAGCGGTGCGACGGCGTCGCTGCGCATCGCCGGGAACGCGATCGCGGGCCGCGGCGGATGCCCGTTCTGGATCCACGGCACCCGCGGCAGCATCCGGGGCAGCGTGCTGCTCGGCTCCGACCGGCTCGAGCTCGAGACCGCCGGCGCCCTCGAGACCTTCGACCTCGAGGGCGCCTGGTTCACCGACGGGTTCGCCGGCACCATGGGGGAGCTGCTGACCGCGACGGCGGAGGACCGCGAGCCCGAGAACTCGGCGCGGCACGTGCTGGCGACCGTCGAGCTGGGGCTCGCCGCGGTCGCCTCCGCCGAGATGGGCGGCGCACCGGTGCACCCCGACCTGCTGCTCGAGGCGGTGGCCGCGTGAACGTGATCGACGAGGTGCCGGTCGGTCCCGATGCGCGGGTCTACGCCGAGGGCTGGCAGAGCTGGAGCCCGACCACCTGGTACGGGGCGGGGGATGCGGCGCACCGGCCGGCCGAGCACTGGCAGCACCTGATGCGGTTCCGCCCCGGTCGCGACCTGCCCGACACCGGGGTGCAGGCCGAGGGGCTGCTCGTCGTCGACCCCGGCGACGGAGCGCCGCAGCGCGGCTACGGCGTGCGCGATGCACGGACAGCGGTGCCGACCCTGCGCGCCGAGTGGCGCGGCGACCGCATCGTGGTGAGCGCCGACGACGACGCCGACCTGGTCGTCGAGTCGGGTCCCGAGGCGTTCGGTGACCGGTTCGGCGCCGGGATGGGCGCGCGCACCGGCGCCGCGGATCCGGGAGTCTGGTGCAGCTGGTACCACTACTTCGAGCAGGTCACCTCCGCCGACATCCTCGAGAACCTCGCGGCCATCGAGCGCGAGCGGCTGCCGGTCGACGTGGTGCAGATCGACGACGGCTGGAGCCTCGGCACGGGGGAGTGGACCCGCCCGAATCCGGCCTTCGGATCGCTGCCGGATGCGGTGGCCGCGATCCGCGACAGCGGGCGCCGGGCGGGCATCTGGCTGGCCCCGTTCACCGTCGGGTCGCGCTCGTCGGTCGCGACCGAGCATCCCGACTGGCTCGTCGGCCCGGCCGGGCACAACTGGGGCGACGACCTCGTCGGGCTCGACCTCACCCATCCCGGCGTCCGCGAGTACCTGCACGACGTGTTCGGCGGGCTGCGCGACCTCGGCATCGACTACGCGAAGCTCGACTTCCTCTACGGCGGGGCGGTGCCGGGGCGCCGCTTCGACGAGAGCGCGACCCCGGTGCAGGCGTACCGCTCAGGTCTCGCCCTCATCCGCGAGGTGCTCGGCGACGACGCCTTCCTGCTCGGATGCGGTGCCCCGATCCTGCCGAGCGTCGGTCTGGTCGACGCGATGCGCGTGTCGCCCGACACCTTCCACGAGGGCGGCGAGGACGGGTCGCAGGGTCTGCGCGGGCGCATGTCGCTGGAGGCGCGCACCTGGCAGCACGGCCGGCTCTGGACGAACGACCCGGACTGCATGGTCGCGCGTCCCGCGTTCGCGCTGCGCGACGAGTGGGCCGACGTGGTGCTCGCCGCCCCGGGCATCCGGGGCTTCTCGGATCGCATCGCCGACCTCGACGCCCACGGCCGCGACCTCGTCGACCGCCTGCTGAACGGAGCACGCCCATGACCTGGACCGCAGAGCAGAGGGCGGCGCTGGCCGAGCGGCTCGAGCCCGTCGTCGCCGAACTGTACCCGGATGACGCCGCCGCCGTGCTCGACGCGCTGCTCGCGCTCGTCGACACCTGGGCGCCGCGCGTGCACGGTGTGGGCCGTACCCGGCCCGACGAGTCCACGGCGTACCTCATCACCTACGGCGACGCGTTCAGGCGGCCGGGCGAGGCGCCGCTGCACACGCTGCGCGAGGTGCTGCGCGAGCACGTGCGGGATGCGGTCAGCGATGTGCACCTGCTGCCGATCTACCCGTGGACCTCCGACGACGGATTCGGTGTCGTCGACCACCGCGAGGTGAATCCCGACCTCGGCAGCTGGGGAGACGTCGCCGACCTGCGCGCCGACCACGCGCTGATGCTCGACTTCGTCGCCAACCACGTGTCGGCGTCGAGCCCGTGGTTCACCGGCTGGCTCGCCGGCGACCCGCGGTACGCGGGCTACTTCCTCGACCCCGGCCCCGACTTCGACACCTCGCTCGTGGTGCGCCCGCGCACCTCCCCCCTGGTGCACGAGTACACCCGCCCCGACGGATCGACCGCGCACGCCTGGACCACGTTCGGCCGTGACCAGGTCGACCTCGACCCGTCGACGCCGGCGGTCGTGCTCGAGCTCACCGACGTGCTGCTCGGGTACGTCGAGCGCGGCGCGACCACCATCCGACTGGACGCCATCGGGTACCTGTGGAAGGCATCCGGCACCTCGTGCATCCACCTGCCCGGCACCCACGGCGTGATCCGGCTGTGGCGCGCGGTGCTGGATGCGGTCGCGCCCGGCGTGCTGCTGCTCACCGAGACGAACGTGCCGCACAGCGACAATGTCACCTACTTCGGCGACGGGTCCGACGAGGCGAACATGGTCTACCAGTTCGCGCTGCCCCCGCTGGTGCTGCACGCGTTCGTGACCGGCCGGGCGGATGCCCTGGCCGGCTGGGCGGCCGGCATCGGCCCGGTCAGCCCCACAGCGACCTGGTTCAACTTCCTCGCCAGCCACGACGGCATCGGCCTGCGCCCCACCGAGGGGCTGCTCACCGACGCGGACCGCGAGCTGCTCGTCGAGCGCGTCCGCGCTCGCGGTGGGCAGGTCTCGATGGCGAAGCGCCCCGACGGCAGCCAGGGCGTGTACGAGCTCAACACCAACTTCCTCGACGCGCTCGTCGACCCCGCCGACCCCGATCCGGACGCGGCGGCCGTCTCCCGCGGGCTCGCCGCGCACGCCATCCTGCTCTCGCTCGTCGGCGTGCCCGCGATCTACTACCACTCGCTGCTCGGCTCCGGCCAGGACCGCGAGGGGATGGAGTCCAGCGGCATCGCCCGCCGTATCAACCGCGAGGTGCTGGATGCGGACCGTCTGCGGGAGGAGCTCGCCGCCTCACCGCGGCGCCGCGGCATGCTCGAGGGGCTGCGCCGACTGCTCGCGGTCCGCCGCGGGATGCCCGGCTTCTCGCCCTTCGCGGAGCAGGCGGTGGAGCCGCTCGACCCGCGAGTGCTCGCCGTGCGCCGCGCCGCCGGCACGGCCGAGGAGGTGCTCGCGCTGGTGAACGTCAGCGACGAGGCGGTCGAGCTCGCCGACGTCGAGGGCGTCGACGTGCTGACCGGCACGCGGCATGAGCGAGGGGTGCGGCTCGAGCCGCACGGCTACGTCTGGCTGGTCGCGGGCTAGGCTACGGCGGGTGCGAAACCCCGACACCTACACGCTCGCCACGGACGGCGCCTGCAAGGGCAACCCGGGCCCGGCCGGCTGGGCGTGGGTCGGCGAGGACGGCCGCTGGGCCGCCGGCTCGATCCCCTCGGGCACCAACAACATCGGCGAGCTGCTGGGCCTGCTCGACGCGATCGTCTCGCACCAGCACGTGCCCCACCTCATCGTGCAGGCCGACAGCATGTACGCGATCAACACGTACCAGTCGTGGATGGACGGCCACGCCCGACGCGGCTGGAAGACCTCGGCGAAGGAGCCGACGAAGAACCGCGACATCCTCGAGCAGCTCATCGCCGCCCGCGATGCGCGGCGTGCGGCCGGGCTGCCCGACGTGGTGCTGGAGCACGTCCGGGGGCACTCGGGCCACCGGCTCAACGGCTGGGCGGACGAACGAGCGGTACGGGCATCCGGTCACGCCGCACTCGGCAAGCGGGCGCGCTGGTCGTCCGACGAGCAGGGCGTGCTAGACATCATCGCGGACGCGCCGTCCGCCGCGGGTGACACGAACCGCGGGCCGCGGCGGCGCTGAACGATCCCGCTCCTCCCGGGAGGCAGCGGGATCGTCGGCAGGCCGTCACGCCGGGACGGGAACGGCGATCACCTGTCCGCGCAGCCTGCCCGCGGCGGCCTGGGCGTGGATCGCGGGGAGCTCGCTCAGCGGTGCAGAGGGTCGTGCGCGTCGAACACCAGCGTCCCGTTGCTGCGGAACGGCACCGCCTCGACGTCGCCGAAGGCCGAGACGAGCTCCGCAGTGGCGGGATGCCCGCGTTGCCCCTGATTCACGTTCCGGAAGAACGCCACGTGCAGCATGCGGACATCATGACCGACTCCGCCGACTCTAGAGTGACGGCATGATCGCCGCCCGCCGACGCGTCCGCCAGCTCACCGAGTCGCCCACGTTCCAGCGCGTGATCATCGCGCTCATCGTGCTGAACGCGGTCATCCTCGGACTGGAGACCTACCCGGCCGTGATGTCGGCGACCGGCGAGGCGCTGAACGTCCTGAACGGCGTCATCATCGTGATCTTCGTGGTCGAGATCGTGTTGCGCATCTTCGCGCACGGGCTCGCGTTCTTCCGGAACGGCTGGAACCTGTTCGACCTTTTCGTGGTGGTCGTCGCGCTCATCCCGGCTGGCAGCGAGGCCGGGGTGCTGCGGGTGCTGCGCCTGCTGCGGGTGCTGCGCCTGCTCTCCGCCGTACGGTCGATGCGGTTGGTCGTCGCGGCGCTCGGCGCCTCGCTGCCCGGGGTCGCCTCGATCGGCGGGCTGCTGCTCATGCTCATCTACGTCTTCTCGGTCGCCGCGACGACCCTGTTCAGCACCCTGCAGCCCGCCGCCTTCGGCGACCTGTGGCTGAGCAGCGTCTCGCTGTTCCGCATCATGTTCGGCGACGGCTGGCCCGACTTCGTCGCACCCATGGCGGTGGATGCCCCCTGGATCTGGGCGTTCTTCGTCGTGTTCACCATCGTGAGCAGCCTCGTCGTGCTCAACCTCCTCATCGCCGTCGTCGTGGAGGCGATGGACCGGATGAAGGCCGCCGACCTCGACGAGGCGATCGAGGAGGACCGGGCGATCGACGAGCGGATCCTCGAGGAGCTGCTGGCGCTGCGGCAGCAGGTCGCACGGCTCGAGTCGCGGGCGGAGCAGCCCGGCCGGCAGGGGTGAGCAGATTCGGAGAAGCGCACGCCGCATCCCCGCTCGTACCCTGATGCCATGACCGAGAAATCGACCAAGTCGGGGTTCAGCGCCGCCGAACGCGCGGCCATGAAAGAGCGGGCAGCCGAGCTCAAGGCCGAGCAGAAGGGCGCGAAGGCCGAGCAGGATGTGCTCGACAAGATCGCCGAGATGCCGCCGGTCGAGCGGAGGATCGCCGAGGGCATCCACGCGATCGTGAAGGCGGAGGCGCCGCAGCTGACGCCGAAGACCTGGTACGGCATGCCGGGGTGGGCGAAGGACGGCAAGATCCTCTGCTTCTACCAGAGCGGCGCCAAGTTCGAGTCGCGGTACGGCACGTTCGGCTTCCAGGACGTGGCGCAGCTGGACGAGGGCGTCATGTGGCCGGCGTCGTTCGCGATCACCGAGTGGAACGACGAGGTCGCGGAGCGGGTGCGCGAGCTGGTACGGAAGGCGGCCGGCTGAGTCAGCCGCGCCCGCTGCGCTGATAGGCGGCGGGAGTCGTGCCGAGCAGGCGGCGGAAGTGCCGGGTCAGGTGCGGCTGGTCGTGGAACCCCGTGCCGACCGCGACGTCGGCGGTGGGCTCTCCGGCGAGCAGCCGGTGCCGGGCCGCGTCCACCCGTCGTCCGACGAGATAGCGGTGCGGCGGCATGCCGTACGCGGTGGTGAACGACCGCACCAGATGCGGCACGGTGACACCGAGTTCGGCGGCGACCGGCGCGAGCCGCACGCCGGTGGCGATGTCGGCATCCAGTCGCTCACGGAGGCTGCGGGCGAGCACCCGGTCCGCTGCCGGCGGTGGGGCGGATGCCCGGGTCAGGTTCCGCGTGATGCGCTCGGCGACCAGCGCGAGGCCCGCCTCCGCGGCGAACGTGTCGCCGGCGACGACCGCCGCATCCCGTAGCTGATGCCGCCCTGGTCGAGGATCAGCAGGGTCCAGGTGTCGTGCGTGTGCATCGGGTAG
>DATMVL010000177.1:0-2041 GCA_035563175.1 Rhodoglobus sp.
ACGCGCCCGAGACCCGGGCGGCCGGCGTCGCGGCGCGGCGGCGCGAGCGGCGGCGTGCCGCCTTCACCGCCGCCACGATCGCGAACGGGCCGAACGCGAGCACCAGCACCAGCAGCACGACGCCCGAGGCGCGCAGGACCGGCCACAGCCATGCCAGATCCAGCGTCTGGTCGTCCTCGGCGGCGCGGTCCGAGGCGGTGTCCTCCTGCGAGGGATCGGGCGGCACGACCTCCTCGACCGAGTCCGGCCGCACCTCGGTGACGTTCTCGGGGTCGCGCTGCTCGGTGACGTCGAGGCTCGGCGACTGCTCGTACTGAGGGGTGACGTCCACCGCCACCCACGCGCCGTCCGCCGACTGCACCTCGGTCCACGCCGACAGGTCCTGCGCGTGGCACACGCCGTCGTCGCAGACGGCCAGGCCGGGCTCGGCGGCCGCCAGGCGCGCGCCCAGCACGACCCGCGACGGGAAGCCGAGCTCGCGGGCCATGAGCGCCACGGCGACCGCGAACTGCTCGTCGTCGCCTACCGCGGCGACGTAGTTGCCGGATGCCGCGGCCCGGGGATCCGCCTCACGCTCCAGCAGGCGCGAGAACATCGCCTGCACCCGGGCGAGCGAATGCCCCGAGGCGCTCGGCTGGAACGCGTAGTCCGGGAGCGCCTGCGCCCAGACCGGAGTGCTCTCACTGTCGGAGAGCCCGTGGCTGAGGTACCCCCGCTGCCGCAGCAGCGAGACCAGCCCGGCCAGCGCCGCGCCGCCCGAGCCGCTCACGTGCTCATCCATCCACGCGCGAAGGCTCTCGGGCGCAGCGACATCGCCCGGCGTGCCGCCCGGTGCTTCCAGCTGGGAGAGCTCGGCCGTCTCGGGTTCCACCGCGCGCACGACGTAGCGGTCGCCGGCGCGCAGCCCGCCGCCGGCCGTCTGCACACCCGCCGCCGCCGCGGCGTTGTAGTAGAACCGGTCGGCCAGTGTCGCGCCCCGCTCGCCGGCGAACTCCACCGATTCCAGGTGCCCGGCAGTCGGCATCCAGATGCCGTCCCAGGCGCCGATCTCGACGCGTGCGGTCACGTCGGACCCGTCGCCGGCGTCGAGCGACGACGGCACCCGGACGAAACGGCCGGCGTCCACCGCACCCTCGCCGCCCGAGCGGAACACCTCGCCGTCGTAGGCATCGAGCGTCGCGATGCGCACCCGCTCGGGAAGCGGGCCGTCCACTTCGTCGACGGTGAACAGCACGTCGCCCGCGCGGTCGTCCGCGTACAGCGACCGGTACTGCGCCAGCGGGCTCACCTCCGCCGAGAGGTCGATGTCGGGTCCGACGGCCGCGCGCAGCACGTCGCGTTCGACGCCGCGCGCTGTGAACGGCACGATCGCCACCGCGATGACCAGCGCCGACGCGACCATCCCGGCTCCCAGCAGGGTGCGCCGGCGGTCGGCACGGGAGGGGCGGCGCGAGATGCGCACGCCGCTGGATGCCGCGGCGCGCTGCAGCGCACGGATCCGCTGATCGTGGGTGCGCCAGGCGAGCCACAGCAGGCTCGCGAGGAGGGCACCGACGCCGATCGCCGTCTCGACCGGGGCGTGGAGCACGACGGGTCCGAGACTGAGGGGAGCGCTGACGGTGGTGCGCCCGAAGAACAGGCCGAACGACACCATCGCCAGCGCGATCGGCACCGCCGCATACGCGATGCCGCTCTCGCGCCACGCGAGCAGCAGTACCGCGCACGTCCCGACGAGGAACACCACCAGCGCCGGGACCAGGAGGTTGCGGTAGGAGCCGACCGGAAGCTCGACCGTGATGAGATCCTTGAACCCCAGCACGAGACCGCTCGCGAGCTCGCCGAGTCCGCGCACGAGCTGGTCCACAGGGCCCAGGCGCGACGGGACGGCGAGGGGGACGCCCAGCACGAGCACGGCGCCCGCGAGCAGTCCCGCGACGATCCAGCCGTTCCAGCGACGCCGCCACGCGACGGCCGCGACGACCGCCGCGACGGCGGTTGCGGCTGCGACCAGCAGCAGGAAGCTCTCCGCGCGGTAGATGGG
>DATMVL010000178.1:0-6680 GCA_035563175.1 Rhodoglobus sp.
AGCAGCGCCGTCCCCTCGATGCGGCGGGGGATGCGGGCACCGGCGTGCAGGAAGGCCGCCGGGCGCTCCCAGCCCCGCACGCGCACCGGCAGCACCTCGCCGGCGTCGACCAGGTCGGCGAGCGCGGGCTTCACCTGCTCCTGCAGCAGCCGGTAGTAGTCGGCGATGTCGCGAACCGTGCCGACGCCGAGCGCGCGGATCGAGGTGCGCACCAGCTGCCGCAGTGCATCAGTCTCGTCGACCTGCTGCTCGAGCACCTCCCTCGGGATCTTCCGCTCCGGCAGGTCGTAGAACCGCTCGAAGTTGCGGCGGTGCGAGACGACCACCTCCCCGCGGTCGACGAGCAGCTCGAGCGCGGTCTTCACCTCCGACCAGCCCCACCACGGGCCCTTGCGCGTGCTCTCCTCGTGCTCGATCTGCCCCGCGGTCAGCGGCCCGCGTTCCGCCAGCTCGCCCAGCACGAACTCGAGCATGCGCGTGTTCACCGCCGCCCAGTCGACGTACTTCGGTTTCACCTCGCGGTAGAAGCGCCGGCGGAAACCCCACAGCGGCCACTCCTCGATGGGGATGAGCGAGGCCTGATGCGCCCAGTACTCGATGTAGGGGGAGCGGCGAGTGAAGGTGAGCCGGTCGAGCAGCGCACGGTCGTAGGGGCCGAGCCGGGCGAAGAGCGGCAGGTAGTGGCTGCGCTCGAAGACGTTCACGGAGTCGAGCTGCAGCACCGCCAGCCTGCGCAGGGCGAGGTTCAGCCGGCGGGTGCCCACCGCATCCGGCCTCGCACCGAAGCCCTGCGCGGCGAGCGCCACGCGGCGAGCCTGGGCCGCCGAGATCGACTCGACCATGCTCCGACGCTACCGCCCGCGCACGACACCGATCGGTCACCCGGCGATACCCGCCGTTCACCCACCGGATGCCGGCGCGTTCCGGCGCGGACCTAGCGTCTGCTCCGGCCCGACCGGTTCATCTCTGCCCGCACACAGCGCGGGCGCCCCGGGCCGCGAGAGAAGGACATCCCTTGACCAGACTGCGCTCCTTCGCCGGCGTCGCCCTCGTGGCCGCGACGGCGATCACGCTCGCCGGCTGCTCGGCCTCCGAGGCGCCCGCCTCCGACGTCGACGCCGCCACCGCCACCTCCGCCGAGGACTTCGGCGGTCTCGAGGGGCTCATCGAGGCCGCTCAGGCCGAGGGCGAGCTCAACGTCATCGCGCTGCCCGACAACTGGGCGAACTACGGCGAGATCAAGGCGCTGTTCGAGGACACCTACGGCATCACGGTCAACTCCGCCGACCCCGACATCTCGTCGGCTGAGGAGATCCAGGCCGCCGACAACCTGCGCGGCCAGGACACGGCGCCGGATGTGTTCGACCTCGGCACCGCCGTCGCGCTCGACTCGCTGGACTACTTCGCGCCGTACCAGGTGGCGAACTGGGACCAGATCCCCGACGGGAACAAGGAGGCGACCGGACTCTGGGTGAACGACTACACCGGCTCGATGTCGATCGGCTACGACTCGAACTCGGTGCCGGAGCCCGAGAGCCTCGACGACCTGCTCGGCGAGGACTACCGCGGCGCGGTCGCCCTCAATGGCGACCCGACGCAGGCGGGAGCCGCGTTCGCGGCCATCGGGCTCGCGACCGTGCACAGCGGCGGCGACCTGGACGACTTCCAGCCCGGCATCGACTTCTTCGAGCAGCTGAACGACGCCGGCAACTTCATCCCGGTGAACGCGACCCCGGCCACCATCGCCTCCGGTGAGACCAAGGTCGTCTTCGACTGGTCGTACAACAACCTCGCGGCCGCCGCGGAGGTGGAGGGCTGGGAGGTCACCACGCTGCCCGGCCCGGTGTACACCTCGTTCTACAACCAGGCCATCAACAAGGACGCCCCGCACCCGGCGGCCGCCCGGCTGTGGCAGGAGTTCCTGTACAGCGCGGAGGCGCAGAACCTGTTCATCGTCGGCGGCGCCTACCCGGTGACCATCCAGACGCTGCAGGACGAGGGCACCGTCGACCAGGACGCGCTCGACCAGCTCGGCGCCCTCGAGGGCGAGCTCGTCACCCCGACCCCGGAGCAGTCCGAGGCCGGCGCTGCGCTCCTCGCCGAGAAGTGGGCCGCGGCTGTCCAGTGAGGCGCGGGTGAGGACGGGGGCGGCTCGATACGTCGGGCTGCTCCCGTTCTCGCTCTATGTGCTCGTGTTCCTGGCCATCCCCACCGTGCTCGCGGTCGGGACCGGCTTCTTCACCGAGGACGGCGCGCCCACGTTCGACAACGTCGCCGGGCTCTTCAGCCCGGCCGTGCTCGGCACGTTCGTGAGCTCGTTCTGGATCTCCGCCCTGACCGCCGTGGTCGGCGCGGTCGTCGGCGCACTGGTCTGCTACGCGCTGCTCGGCACCCGCGCCGGGGGAGCGCTGCGCAACTTCGTCGAGTCGGCCGCCAGCGTGCTGGCCCAGTTCGGCGGCGTCATGCTGGCCTTCGCATTCATCGCGGCCATCGGCATCCAGGGCCTCGTCACCGTCTGGCTGCGCGACACCCTCGGTCTCGACTGGTTCGCCGACGGCGTGTGGCTGTACCAGGTGCCCGGCCTCATCCCGGTCTACCTCTACTTCCAGATCCCGCTCATGGTGATCACCTTCCTGCCCGCCCTCGAGGGGCTGAAGCCGCAGTGGGCCGAGGCGAACGCCACCCTCGGCGGCACCCGGCTCACCTTCTGGACGCGCATCGCCGTGCCCGTGCTCGCGCCCGCGTTCCTCGGGTCGCTGCTGCTGCTGTTCGCGAACGCGTTCTCGTCGTACGCCACCGCCGCGGCGCTCATCAGCCAGGGTTCGCAGATCGTGCCGCTGCAGATCCGCAGCGCCCTCGTGAGCGAGACGGTGCTGGGCCGCGAGAACATGGCCGGAGCGCTGGCGCTCGGGATGATCGTCGTGATGGTGCTCGTCATGTGGGGCTACTCCGTGCTGCAGGCCCGCACCTCGAGGTGGCAGCGATGAGCCGCCAGGCCGTGCGCCTCGGGACCGAGCCGTCCCCGGTCACCCGCTGGGTCATCCTGGGCATCGTCGGGCTGCTGTTCGCGGTGCCGATCATCGCGATGATCGAGTTCAGCTTCAGCGTCGGACCGGCCGGCGGCTACACCGTGCAGCACTGGGTCGATCTGTTCGACCCGGCCAACGCCCGCGCGAATCGGCAGCTGTTCCAGGCGATCGGCAACTCGTTCCTGCTCGCCGCGGTCACCGTCGCGATCGTGCTCGTCGTGCTGCTGCCGACGATGATCCTGGTGCACCTGCAGTTCCCGCGACTGCGGCGCGTGCTCGAGTTCATCTGCATCGTGCCGATCACCGTGCCGGCGATCGTGCTCGTGGTCGGACTGGCGCCGGTGTACGGCGTGGTCGTGCAGCTGTTCGGCGGCGCGATCTGGACGCTCGCTCTCGCGTACGGCATCACCGTGCTGCCCTACGCGTACCGGGCCATCCAGTCGAACCTCGACGCGATCCCGGCCGTCACCTTGAGCGAGGCCGCCCGATCGCTCGGCGCCAACCCGCTGCAGGTGCTGTGGGGAGTGCTGCTGCCCAACCTGCGCCGCGGCGTGCTCGCCGCCTGCTTCATCTCGGTCGCGGTCGTGCTCGGCGAGTTCACCATCGCCAGCCTGCTCAACCGCCGCAACCTGCAGACCGCGCTCGTGCAGGCGGGGCAGTCGGACCAGTGGATCGCCGTGATCCTCTCCCTGCTGTCGCTCGCGTTCGCTCTCGTGCTGCTTCTGCTCATAGGCCGCCTTGGCACGGCCCGGTTCTCCACCGCCCGATCCTCCCGGAAGAGGTCCTCGAAGTGACCAGCACCATCCCCGTCGCCGCCCCGGTGGTCGAGCCCGTGCCGGGCGCGACCGTCGAGCTCGCCGGCGTCGTCAAGACCTACGGCGCCCATCGCGCCCTCGACGCGATCGACCTGCGCATCCGGCCGGGGGAGCTCGTCGCCCTGCTCGGCCCCAGCGGCTGCGGCAAGACCACCGCACTCCGCGCCCTGTCCGGTCTCGAGGCGATCGACGGCGGCGGCATCCTCATCGACGGCGAGGACGTCGCGGCCGTGCCGACGAACAAGCGCGACATCGGCATGGTGTTCCAGTCGTACTCGCTGTTCCCGCACATGACCGCGCTCGAGAACGTCGAGTTCGGGCTCAAGATGCGCCGGGTCGCCGGAAGCGAACGCCGGCGGCGCGCCGCTGAAGCGCTCGACATGGTGGGCCTCGGCCGCTTCGCCGACCGATTCGCCCATCAGATGTCCGGAGGCCAGCAGCAGCGCGTGGCCCTGGCGCGTGCGCTCGTCACCCGACCGCGGGTGCTGCTGCTCGACGAGCCGCTCAGCGCCCTCGATGCCAAGGTCCGGGTGCAGCTGCGCGACGAGATCCGGCGCATCCAGACCGAGCTCGGCATCACGACGGTCTTCGTCACGCACGACCAGGAGGAGGCGCTCGCCGTCGCCGACCGGGTCGCCGTGATGAACCAGGGGCGCATCGAGCAGATCGGCAGCCCGCGCGAGCTGTATGCGACGCCCGCCACCGCCTTCGTCGCCGACTTCGTGGGGCTCTCGAACCGCATCCCGGGCGACGCCGCAGGCGGCACCGTCTCGGTGTACGGCACCGGCCTGCAGCTGCTCGGCGAGCCGCTCGAAGGGCCCGTCGTCGCCTACGTGCGACCGGAGGACCTGTCGATCGAGAGCTCCGGGATGCCCGGCGTGCCGGCCACGGTGGTGTCGTCGAGCTTCCTCGGCTCGCTGCGCCGCACCACCGTGCGCCTCGACGGCGACATTCTCGTCGCGGTGCAGCACGGGGTCGACCTGGATCCGCAGCCCGGCACCGCCGTGACCCTGCGGTTCAGGGGGTCGCCGGTGAGCGCGATCCCGCGGAGCGCCCCAGCCCTAGACTGACGCCATGGTGTTCTCGCGCAAGCGGCCCCCGCAGCCGCCGGCGCCGCCGAGCGCGGACGAGGCGGTCTCGTACCCGCTGCGCATCGCGGCGGCGTACTCCTGGCGCATCCTCGTCGTGCTCGGCGTGCTCGCGGCGTTCGTGTTCCTGTTCGTCGAATTCCGCTACATCGCCATCCCGTTCATGGTCGCGGTGCTGGTCGGCGCGCTGCTGGTGCCCCTGGTGAACTGGCTGCTGCGCCACAACTGGCCGAAGTGGCTCGCCGTGATGGTCACGCTGGTCGGCACGCTCGCGCTCATCGCGGTGCTCGTCACGGTCGTCGTGCAGCAGATCCGCGCCGGGCTGCCCGACCTGCAGGAGCGGTCGCTCGCCGCCTACGGCGACTTCCGCGAGTGGCTCGAGACCGCGCCGTTCGGCATCGACCCCGGTGAGTTCGACGAGTACCTCGCCCAGGGCGTCGCCGCGGTGCAGGCCGACAGTCAGGTGCTGCTCAACGGCGCGCTGTCGGTCGGGTCGACCGCCGGCCATGTGCTCGCGGGGTTCCTGCTCGCGCTGTTCGCGACCATCTTCATCCTCATCGACGGCCGGCGTATCTGGGGCTGGATCGTCGGGCTGTTCCCGCGTCGCTCCCGTCACGCCCTCGACGGCGCCGGTCAGGCCGGCTGGGTGACGCTCACCACCTTCGTGAAGGTGCAGATCTTCGTCGCATTCGTCGACGCGGTCGGCATCGGCCTGGGCGCCTGGATCGTCGGCCTGATCTTCGGCGGCTTCCCGCTCGTGATCCCGATCGCCATCGCGGTGTTCCTGGGCTCGTTCATCCCGGTGGTGGGTGCGATCGCCACCGGTGCCATCGCCGTGTTCGTCGCGCTGGTCTACCTCGGCCCGCTGCCGGCGCTCATCATGCTCGGCGTGGTCATCCTCGTGCAGCAGGTCGAAGGGCACGTGCTGCAGCCGCTCGTCATGGGCACCGCCGTGAAGGTGCACCCGCTCGCCGTGGTGTTCGCGGTGGCAGCTGGGTCGTTCATCGGCGGCATCCCGGGTGCGCTGTTCGCGGTGCCCGTGGTCGCCACCCTCAACGTCATGGTGCAGTACGTCAGCAGCGGCGCCTGGCGCGTCAACCCGAACCCGACGGCCGAGGAACTGCATGGTGCCTGAGCGCACGATCACCGGACCAGCCCTGCTCGACTACCAGGAGGCCCGCGACCGGGTCGCCGCCGTCGTGCATCCCACGCCGCTGGAGCAGTCCACGGCGCTCGCCGACGTGCTCGGCTCGCCGGTGTACCTGAAATGCGAGAACTTGCAGCGCACCGGGTCGTACAAACTGCGCGGGGCCTACAACCGCCTGTCCCGGCTCTCCGAGGACGAGAAGGCCCGCGGGGTGGTCGCCGCCTCCGCCGGCAACCACGCTCAGGGCGTCGCCTACGCTGCGCGGGCGCTGGGCATCCACGCCACCATCTTCATGCCCGTCGGCGTCGCTCTGCCCAAGCTGCAGGCGACCCGGCACTACGGCGCCGAGGTCGAGTTGGTCGGGGCCACCGTCGCGGGAGCGCTCGAGGCCGCCGCCGATGGGCACGATGACTGTCTCGGCATCCGCCACCTGGTCGAGGATCTCGAGCCCGAGTGTTCCCTGGCCGGCGACGATGTCCTGGTGGTCGAACGGCGGGATGAGGATGGCACCGGTCTCCGAGGCATACTGGGCTGCCGCGAGGAGAGGCTCAGTCACCGTGTGGCCGCGCAGGATCACCTCTGCGCCGTACTGGCGGGTGGC
>DATMVL010000179.1:0-5183 GCA_035563175.1 Rhodoglobus sp.
CCGTCGCCTCGGCCGCCCAGGATGAGGATTTCCACGGCGTGGTCGCCGTCGAACGCGGCGGGGAGCGCCTGCTCGAGGTCGCAGGCGGCCTCGCCTCCCGCCGCTGGTCCGTGCCCATGACCATGTCGACGCGGTTCGACACGGCATCCATCACGAAACTGTTCACCAGCGCCGCGGTCTTCGCGCTCGTCGACCGGGGCGCGCTGTCGCTCGACGATTCCATCCACCGCCACGCCGACCTGCGCGACACCACCATCTCGCCCGACGTCACCCTGCGGCACCTGCTCACCCACACCAGCGGCATCGCCGATGACGCCGACGAGGAGGCCGGCGAGCACTACGAGGATCTGTTCGTCGACCAGCCCAACTACGCCATCACCGAGACCCGGCACTTCCTGAAGAACTTCGCGCACAAGCCGCCGATGGCTGCCCCGGGCGAGACGTGCCGGTACTGCAACGTCGGGTACGTGCTGCTGGGGCTCGCGATCGAGTCGGCGGCAGGATGTTCGTACCGCGACTTCATCCGCAGCGAGGTGTTCGCGCCGCTCGGCATGAGCGATTCGGGCTTCTTCGACCGGCGGGACGCGGAACCGCGCGTCGCCGAGGGCGGCGAGCTGGTCGGCGGGCGGTGGCAGCAGAACATCTACTCCTACCCGCCGATCGGCTCACCGGACGGCGGCGCGCACTGCACCGCGGACGACCTGCTGCGCTTCCTGCGCGGCATGCGGGGCGGCGAGCTGCTCTCGCCCGCCTCGACCGCCGCGTGGTTCACCCCGCAGGTGCGTCACGACGATCGCGTGCAGTACGGGTTCGGGCTGGAGTTCGGCGCGGCGTCGTTCCGGAAGGAGGGCGTCAACAACGGTGTGAGCGGCTTCGTCTCCTACCCGCAGGCGGGGGTCGATGCGGTCGTGCTGAGCACCGGCGAGGCGGGTGCGTGGCCCGTCGTCCGGGCGCTGAACGCGGCGTTCCGCGACCCGCACCTGGACGACTGACCAGTGGCCGCCCCGGTCACACCAGCGAGTCCCGCCAGGCGGCGTGCAGCTGCGCGAACTTGCCGGTGCCGGCGATGAGCTCCTCCGGCGTGCCGTCCTCGATGATGCGCCCGTGCTCCATCACGAGCACCCGGTCGGCGATCGCGACCGTCGACAGGCGGTGCGCGATGATCACCGCCGTGCGGTCGGCGAGCAGGGTCTGCAGGCCGTCCTGCACGGCGCGCTCGCTCGGGATGTCGAGGGATGCGGTGGCCTCGTCGAGGATGAGCACGACCGGATCGGCGAGGAACGCCCGCGCGAACGACAGCAGCTGCCGCTGCCCGGCGGAGACGCGACCGCCGCGCTTGTTCACGTCGGTGTCGTAGCCGTTGGGCAGGGACTCGATGAACTCGTGCGCGCCCACCGCCTTCGCGGCGCCGACGATCTCGTCACGGGTGGCCTCGGGGTTGCCGAGCGCGATGTTGTCCGCGACGGTGCCCGAGAACAGGTACGCCTCCTGGGTGACCATGACGATGGCGCGGCGCAGATCCTTCGGGTGCAGTTTGCGCAGATCCACCCCGTCGAGGCGCACCGAGCCCTCAGTGGGGTCGTAGAACCGCGAGATGAGCTTCGCGAGTGTCGACTTGCCGGCCCCGGTTGAGCCGACGAGCGCGATGGTCTGCCCGGCGGGGATCTCGAGGTCGAAGGTGGGCAGCACCTCGCGGTCGGCCCGGTACGCGAACCGCACGCCGTCGAAGGTGACCCGCCCCTGCGCCTTGCGCAGGTCGATGGGCCGGGTCGGGTCGGGCACGCTCGGCTTCTCCTCGAGCACGCCCGAGATCTTGTCGAGCGCCGCAGCCGCCGACTGGTAGGCGTTGTAGAACAGCGCCATCTCCTCGGCGGGCGCGTAGAACTGACGCGTGAACAGCAGGGTGGCGACGAGCGCGCCGATCTCGAACGCGCCGGCGCCGACCCGGATGCCGCCGACCAGCAGCACCACGGCGAGCGCGATGTTGCCGATCAGCACGAGCGCAGGGTCGTAGGTGCCGAACAGCTGGATCACGCGCTGGTTCGCCATCCGGTAGTCCCCCACGAGCCCGCCGAACTCGTCGCGGTTGCGGGCCTCCTTGCGGAACGCCTTCACGGCGCGCATGCCCGTCATGGTCTCCACGAAGTGCACGATGAGCTTCGCCGAGGTGGTGCGGGTCTCGCGGAACCGGGTCTGCGAGCGCACCTGGAACCAGCGGGTCAGGATGCCCAGCGGCACCAGCGACGCGAGCAGCACCAGCCCGGCCACCCAGTCCAGTGCGACCAGCGCGATCGCCGTGAACAGCATGTACAGGAAGCCGGAGACCAGCTGATTCAGCCCGGAGTCGAGCAGCTCGCGGATGGCGTCGAGGTCGCTGGTCTGCCGCGCGATGATGCGCCCGGACGTGTAGTTCTCGTGGAACTCGAGCGACAGCCGCTGGGTGTGCAGGAACACGCGCTTGCGCAGGTCGAACAGGATGGCCTGGCTGACCCGTGCGCTCAGCACCGTGTACCAGGCGATCATCGTCGCCCCGACGATGCCCGTGAGCAGGTAGGCGACCACCGCGCCGCCGAGGGGCAGCCAATCCTGCTCGAGCACGGCGGGCAGCCCGTGGTCGATGCCGAACGCGATGAACAGCGGCCCCGCGACCTGCGCCGCGGTGCTGACCACCACGACGATCAGGGTGAGGGCGACGCGCGCGCGCAGGGGGCGCACCAACGAGCCGAGCAGCCGCAGCGACCTGGTGCGAACCTGCCGGCTCTCCGCCTTGGTGTAGTCGTTGCGCTCCTCGCCCGCGACGCCGGTGACGCTCATGCCGGTACCTCCTGCCGGTCTTGCTCGTCCTCCAGCGACGAGATGACGAAGCGGTAGTGCTCGCTGGTGGCGAGCAGGTCGGAGTGCCGCCCGACCGCGGTGACGCGCCCGTCCTCGAGCAGCGCGACGCGGTCGGCGAGCATCACGGTCGACGGCCGGTGCGCGACGATGAGCGCGGTGGTGGACGCCAGCACCCGGCGCAGCGCCGCCTCGACGAGCTCCTCGGTGGCGACATCCAGTGCCGACAACGGGTCGTCGAGCACCAGGATGCGCGGCCGTGCCGCCACCGCGCGGGCCAGCGCGAGCCGCTGCCGCTGCCCGCCGGAGAGCGAGAGCCCCTCCTCGCCGACGCGCGTGTCCAGACCGTCGGGCAGGTCGTAGACGAACTGCGCCTGCGCGATGTCCAACGCCTCCGCGAGGTCGGTCTCCGACGCGTCGGGCCGGCCCAGCAGCACGTTGTCGCGCACGCTCGCCGAGAACAGGGTCGCATCCTCGAACGCCATCGCGATGTGGGTGCGCAGCTCGGCGAGGGTCAGGTCGCGGATGTCGACGCCGTCGATGCGCACCGCGCCGCCGGTGACGTCGTACAGGCGCGTGGTGAGCGCGGTGAGCGTCGACTTGCCCGAGCCGGTCAGCCCCACCAGCGCCATGGTCTCGCCCGGCTCGACGACGAGGTCGACACCGTCCACCAGGTCGGGCACGTTGGCCGGCGAGTCCTGGTAGCGGAAGTGCACCGCGTCGAACTCGAGCCGTCCGCGCGGGTCGACGATGGTCACCGGATGCTCGGGGTCGGTGATCGCATCGTGCTCGTCCATCACCTCGAAGAAGCGGTCGGTGGCCGTCCTGGCGTCGAACGTCATCGACAGCAGGAACCCGATGGACTCCACCGGCCACCGCAGCACCGCCGCGGTGGCGAAGAACGCGGCGAGCCCGGGCACGTCGAGCTGTCCCGCGGCGGTCAGCCAGACGCCGCCGAGCAGCGAGAGCGCGAACGTGACGTCGGGCACGAGCAGCAGCCACAGCCAGATGCCCGCGATCGCCTTCGCCTTCTCGATCTCGGTGCCGCGCAGCTGCTCAGCCTGCCGGGCGAATCCGCGCAGCGCGTGCGCGCCGCGGCCGAACGCCTTCAGCACCCGGATGCCGTGCACCG
Organism: Rhodoglobus sp.; assembly: GCA_035563175.1. Lineage (GTDB taxonomy): Bacteria > Actinomycetota > Actinomycetes > Actinomycetales > Microbacteriaceae > Rhodoglobus. The sequence goes on from DATMVL010000179.1 coordinate 3,965, forward strand.
ACTCCTCGACGGTGGTCGCGAGGTCGCCGGCCTGATCCTGGCTGCGCCGGGCCACGAGCGAGTACTTGTTCTCGAACACGAAGCCGTAGATCCACAACGGGATCGAGCAGACCAGGAAGAGCACGCCGAGCACCCACGAGATGCGCAGCAGGAACACGAAGCCGATGAGCACCGTGAGCACGTTGACGACGAGCAGCACGGTGCCGAACGAGATCCAGCGCCGGATGAGGTTGAGGTCGCTGACCGCCCTCGACAGCAGCTGGCCGCTGGGCCAGCGGTCGTGGAAGGCGACCGGCAGGCGCTGGAGCTTGTCGTACAGCGCGTTCCGCATCCGGGCCTCGATGTGCAGGCCGGGGCCGAGCACCAGCCACCGGCGCAGGGCGATCATGATCGCCTCCATCACGCCGAGCGCGAGCACGGCGGCGAACGCGGGCCAGAGCGCGGTGAGGTCGCCGCTCTCGATCGGGCTCTCGAGCAGGCCCCGCAGCACCTGCGGGATGATCAGGGCCACCACGGCGCCGAGCAGCGCGGCGGTGGCGCCGAGCAGCAGCCGGGGCACGGCCGGCTTGGCGTACGGGTAGAGGCGCGCGATGGCGCGCAGGACGGATGGACGACGGCCGGGGGCCGGTTCGGACATGACGGTTTCCCTGGATGGTGGAGCGTGACCTGGAGCAGGCCGTGATTTCTGCGGTTGCGATGTGGGTCGGGCGCGGAGCCCGCGGAACGGCGGCGGTACGGCGGGCTAGCGTCGCGGTCGCGAGGTGGCGACGAACCCGGCGGCGACGCGCGCGATGGTGCCTGCGGTGGCGCGAGTGAATCCGGTCATGGTCAGCCTCCCCGTGTCGTTCCGCCCGTCAGGGCAGCCCCCCAGACTAGACCGGCGCCGGCGGCCTGAGCAAGCATGCACGACGTTCCCGCCGAAACAAGCCGCTGCGTGCGTATCCGTCGATCCGTAGCGTCGACCTATGGACACGTCATCGATCGTCTGGATCATCGTCGCCGTCATCGTCGTGGTCGCCGTCATCGTGCTGGTCGTCGTGCTCGCGCGGCGCAGGAAGCGCGAGGCCGATCGCAAGCGCGCCGCCGACCTGCGCGAGCGCGCGCAGGCGGACGAGCTGCGCGCCCGCGAACGCGAGGCCGAGGCCGCCCGGGCGGAGGCCGACGCGAAGCAGGCGGAGGTCGAGGCTGAACGGCTGCGCCGCGAGGCGGAGCAGCGCCA
>DATMVL010000180.1:0-17304 GCA_035563175.1 Rhodoglobus sp.
CGCGTGCGTGGCGCCGAAGAACGGCTCCGCGGCCGGCGAGCGCCAGTCGACGAGCAGGCGGCGCCCCTCGGCGTCGGTCAGCCCGAAGCGGCCCACGTAGACGTGCTCACCGCTGCCCTCGAGCACCATCCGTCCGAGGCAGAGGTCGAGCGTGTACCGCCGCAGGGCGCGCAGGCGCGATTCCAGGCGATGGATGCCGAGGTCGCGTTCCAGCGCCGCCTGCCCCACGCCGGCGGGCGCGTTCCGTGCGCTGCTCAGCTGCTGGGCGAGCTCGGCGATCGACCGCTCCAGGGTCGCGGCGACGGCCTCGAACTGCCGCTCGTCGTCGGCGATGAGATGCGGATCGCCCTTGGCGGCGAGTCGGTCGGGAAGAGCGAAAGCGCTGGTCGGCTGGGTCACAGCCGACGATCCTCGGGCACGACGGGGGTCTTGCGGCAAGCCCCCCGCTGCTCTATAGCTTGAAGGTGAGGAGGGGTGTGCCCTCCCGGTTCCCGATGTCGGTGGTCGGTGCGACCATGTGTCAGATGCCCTCCGACGTCAGTACCCGCCCCCTGCTCGACGTGACCCGTATCTATGCCGAGCCCGCTGCCGCGGCATCCCACCGGGGCCTGCAGATCATCGGACGCTGGCCCGACGCCGAACTGGTCGAGATCGAGAGCCACCAGCGCATCCCCGAGGTGCACGGCGACGAGGCGAACGTGCGGCGGTGGGTGCGCATCAAGTCCGAAGCCCTGGTGCTCGGCGAGAAGAAGACGCTGACGGTGCGGCCGAACGGGCGCTCCGCCGACTTCATCGCCCCCTCGATGGCGAACGGCTGCGCCATGGCGTGCGCGTACTGCTACGTGCCGCGCCACAAGGGCTACAGCAACCCGATCACGACGTTCACGAACATCGAGCGCATCGCCGGCAGCATCTCGCGCCACATCGACCGACAGGGTGCCAAGCTCGAGCCCAACCAGTGCGATCCGGATGCATGGGTCTACGACCTCGGCGAGAACAGCGACTGCAGCGTCGACGCCATCGTCAGCGACAACGTGCGCGACCTCGTGGAGCTGTTCCGCGACCGGCCGACCGCCAAGGCGTCGTTCGCGACCAAGTACGTCAACCGCGACCTGCTCGACTGGGATCCGCAGGGCCGCACGCGCATCCGCTTCTCGCTCATGCCCGAGCTGACGGCGAAGCTCGTCGACATCCGCACCTCACCCATGGCGCAGCGGATAGCGACGCTCGACGACTTCGTCGAAGCCGGCTACGAGGTGCACGTGAACTTCAGCCCGATCATCGTCACCCCCGGGTGGCTCGAGCGCTGGGCCGAGCTGCTCGACCAGCTCGCCGCCGGCACGTCCGAGCGCACCAAGCAGCAGTTGGCGTGCGAGGTGATCTTCCTCACCCACAACCAGGGCCTGCACGAGGTGAACCAGCGCTGGCATCCGAAAGCGGAGGAGGTGCTGTGGCGCCCCGACGTGCAGGAGACGAAGCGGTCGCAGAACGGGATGCTCAACGTGCGGTACCGGTGGCAGCAGAAGTCGGTGTGGGTGGAGCAGTTCCTGCAGCTGCTGCACGAGAAGGCGCCGTGGTGCCGGGTGCGGTACGCGTTCTGAGTCTGTTCAGTCGCGCTGCAGCATCGCGCTGAGCTCGTCCGCCGGCATCGGCCTGCCGAGCAGGTAGCCCTGCAGCCGGTCTGCGCCGAGCCGCGCGGCGCGGTCGAGGTGCTCGAGCGTCTCGACGCCCTCAGCGACGACGCGGGCGCCGCTGTCGTGGGCGCGGTTGACGACGGAAGTCAGGTCGCTCCAGTCCCCGTCGATGAAGAACTTGCGGTCGATCTTGAGCTCGGACGCCATCAGCCGGTACATGCGATGCAGCGACGCGTACCCCGATCCGTAATCGTCGATCGACAAGCGCAGCCCCTCGACCCGCACCGGAGCGAGGCACTCGAGCAGCCCGTCGATGTCGCCGATGGGCAGGCTCTCGGTGACCTCGAGCGTGACCACCGCCGGATCGATCCCGCTCTCGGCGAGCATGCCCAACACGTCGGAGCAGAAATTCGGCGATGACAGCTCGGTGGCCGAGACGTTGATCGACACCTCGATGCCCGGGTCGAAGTCGCGCCAGATGACCGCCTGCTTGCAGGCGGTGGAGATCATGAACCGGCCGATCTCGGAGATGATGCCGGTCTCCTCGGCGACCGGGATGAAGTCGTTCGGCGAGATCATCCCGAGCGTCGGGTGGTTCCATCGAGCGAGCGCCTCCACCGCGACGATCCGCTGGTCGGTGATCGTCACGATGGGTTGATAGTGCACCAGCAGCTCGCCGCGCCCGACCGCGCCGACGAGATCGTCGGCGATGGTCGAGGGCATGGTTCCACGTTGCCGTACCCCGGTCGTGTACCCGGGGGCGTTGACAGAGCTGCTGATCGTACCCGTTCAGGAAGGGCGGCGCTCCGAGCGGGAAGCGACGAGCGGCGGCACCTCCGCGACCGGGGTGAGCACGACATCGAGCAGCTTCCAGTCGAGCGCGCGGCAGGCAGCCCGCGCCTCCTCCAGCCGTTCGAGCGTCAGCGACCGGTTCGACCGCGGCACGACGAACGCCTCGACGTGCAGGAACTGGCCCTCGTCACGCACCCGCACGTACACGTCATCGACCCACGGCAGGTTCTGCAGGTAGCGGGCCACCAGTTCGGCGTCGGGATGCGGGCGGTCGTCGTCGAAGGTCGTCGCTCGGGTGTCCATGAGGTCGGTGATCGCCCCGCGGGTGTTCTTCACCCCGTCCCACAGGATGCTCGCCGCGATGAACGCCGCCGCCGCCGAGTCGGCCCACCAGAACCCGAGCCCGATGCCGGTCACGCCGACGATGGAGCCGGCGGCGGTCATCCAGTCGGCCTTGTTCATGTCGGCGTCGGCGTACAGCACCTTGTTGTGCAGCTGACGGGCGAGCTTCATCTTGATGCGGCCGAAGATCACGGGCACGGGGATGGTGAGAGCCATCACCCCGATCATCAGCCACCCCGACCACACCGGTGCGCCGAACAGCTGCACGGTGCCGACCGGGGGCCGATCGTTCGTGACGAGGCTGATCGCCGACTCGCCGACCAGCACCGCACCCATGGTGAGCAGAGCGACCCCGGCGACCAGGTGCGCGACGCCGGTCGCGCGGAAGTAGCCGTAGGGGAATCTCGCGGTGGCGGGCATGGCGGCGATGCGGGTCGCGATCAGGAACGCGAACGGCGGTGCCAGGGAGAGCAGATCCTCGACCCACGCCGTCTTCAGGGCCTGCGACGAGCCCATCACGATGCCGACCGCGGCGATGGTGAGGGCGAGGTAGCCGATCGTCAGCCACTCGTACCGCACGGCTCGGGCGAGGATGGCCGCCTGCTCGTCGGGGAGCTCCGGATGCCGGAATCGAGATGCCATCACGGCCTGCCCAGGAAGGTCTCGAGTGCCACCAGGAAGCGGTTCTCACCGAGCGGTGCCAGCATGACGTGCTTCTCGACCGCACCGTCGTCGCCGGTGCTCTCGGTGTACGGCGCGGTGAGCGCAGCGCGGTCCATCCACGGTGTGTCGTCGCGGAAGCCGCCGATCACCAGGTCGAGCTCGCCCCGGTCCATGGCGTCGATCAGCACCGATTCCGATCCCACCGTCCAGCTCACCTCGGCGTCGAGGTCGGCGGCCCACTGCTCCACCAGCCGCACCTCGGAGCCCGACGGGTTCGCCGCATCCATCACGTCGGTCCACGGCGGGTTGTGGGTGACGCCGACCTGCAGCGTGCCGCCGGTCACCTCGTCGAGCGTTCCGTCGGGATCGGCCGGGATGCCCTGGCATCCGGCGAGCGCGGCGACGAGCGCACCCGCGACGGCGAGACGCATCACCCTTGCCATGCTCCTCACCCTAGCCAGAGTGAGGATTCCAGCGTCGGTGGGCCCGGATACGGTGCTGGCATGGCGACCGACGGCGGGACCATCGACTGGCTGCTCGACTCGGACCCTGCGCTGCGCTGGCAGGTCGAACGCAACCTCGCCGGGGCGCCGCCGGAGGTGTGGCAGGCGACACGGGCGCGGGTCGCGACCGAGGGCTTCGGTGCGGCGCTGCTGTCGAAACAGGATGCCGACGGCCAGTGGGAGGGCGGCGCGTACTTCCCGGGCGGCACCGCCTTCTTCGACGACCCGGAGGCACAGCTACCCGGCCAGCCCTGGACCGCGACCACCTGGACCCTGAAGGACCTGCGGGAGTGGGGCGTGAATGCGTCGGTGCTCGGCGACACCGCGGAGAAGCTCGCGGCCAACAGCCGATGGGAGTACGACGATCTGCCCTACTGGGGCGGCGAGGTCGACGTGTGCATCAACTCGTTCACCCTCGCCACCGGCGCGTGGCTCGGGGCGGACGTGTCGCAGCTGGCGACCTGGTTCCGCGAACACCGCCTGAGCGACGGCGGGTGGAACTGCGAGGCCGAGGAGGGCCGGTCGACGAGATCCTCGTTCCACTCCACGCTGAACGCACTGCGCGGCATGCTCGCCTACCAGCAGATCACCGGCGACACCTCCCTGGTCGAGACGCGGCACGCCGGCGAGGAGTACCTGCTGCAACGCCGGCTGCTGAACCGCCTCAGCACGGGTGAGCCGGTCGGCGACTTCGTGCACGAGTTCGTGTACCCGAACCGGCACAGGTACAGCGCCCTCGCCGCGCTCGACTACTTCCGAGAGGCGGCGCTCGTCGACGGCCGGCCGCCCGACCCGCGTATGGCGGACGCGGTGCAGCTGGTACGCGACGCGCGCCAGCCCGACGGCACCTGGCTGCAGGGTGAGCCGTTGGCCGGGCGGGTGTGGTTCCACATGGACGAGGCGCACGAGGGTGAGCCGTCGAAGTGGCTCACGCTGATCGGCACCCGGGTGCTCGACTGGTGGGACGGGGCGCGGTAGACATGCTCACCATCGGTTCGTTCGTCTGGGGTGTCCGCGATCTCCCCCGCGCCGTTCGGTTCTGGACGGCCGCCCTCGACTTCGTGCCGCGCGACGAGCCCGACGACGACTGGGTCGTGCTCGTGCCTCGCGAGGGCGCGCACGGCATCCAGTTCGCCCTGGACAAGGTCGCCTCGGAGGCGCCGAAGCGGCACCATCTCGACCTGTACGCCGACGACCAGTCAGCCGAGGTGGAGCGGCTGATCGGGCTCGGCGCGAGCCGGGTCGCGTGGGACTACGAAGAAGGCGCCGACTACGTCGTGCTCGCCGACCCCGACGGCAATCCGTTCTGCGTCGTCCAGCGCTGATCAGGCGCGGGTGCCGGAGATCCTGACGCCCGGGATCGGTGCACCCGAGACCTTGCCTTTCAGCTGATCACCGGATGCGGTGATCGTCGCCGTCGCGTGGATCGCCATCGGCTCGGTCAGCTCGATCGGGATGGTCGCGGTGTCGCCGTCGACGGTGCCCTCGCTCAGCCGGATGCGCCCGCGCTTCGTGCTCGCCGAGCCGGTGATGCGACCGCCGGTCACGTGGAGGGTGAGCGTGCCGTCGAGGCTGCCGAGCAGATACGAGATGGTGACGTTCCACGTGCCGTCGAGTGCGCTCATGAGCTCAGCGTAGGCAGCGAGGCTGCGAAGGCGTCGCCACCCTCTGGCGACTTCCCGGCTAACGACATATCGTTGACTATCGTCGACACCGATCGAGCGCCGACGCTGAGGGAGCGGATCATGAACGGTTCATTCAGGAACGACGGGTTCACCGGACGCCGGGGCGCCGACAGCTGGCCCGCGTCCGCGGTGTGGGACGCGATGGAGCAGCTTCGCGGTCAGTTCGAGCAGAAGACGAGCAGCCGGATGGCGCGCGGCGACGTGCGCGCGGCGGTGCTCGCGCTGCTGGCTGAGAAGCCGATGCACGGTTACCAGATCATCCGCGAGATCGAGGAGCGCAGCGGCGGCGCCTGGAAGCCGAGCCCCGGCTCGGTGTACCCGACCCTGCAGCTGCTGCTCGACGAGGGGCTGATCAGCGCCGAGGAGTCGAACGGTCGCAAGACCTACTCGCTGACCGCGGAGGGTCGCCTCGTCGCAGACGCCGCCGACCGCACCGCGCCGTGGGAGGGCCAGGGCGCCCGTGACGGCGGACGCACCGGCGCACTGCCGAAGGCCGGCATCGAGCTCGCGCAGGCCGCCGCGCAGGTCGGCCGGTCCGGTTCGCCGGAGCAGGTGAACGAGGCGGTCGCCGTGCTCGACGAGGCCCGTCGCAGGCTCTACGCGATCCTCGCGCAGGGCTGACCGCGTGCCGGAGGGCACCGACGAGGCGATGCGCGCCCGGTACCGCAGGATCATGCGGTTCGCGGCGCGGTACCTCGTGCAGACCTGGTGGTACGAGCTCGTGCTGCCCCGGTTCGGGATGGCGCGGCTCGCCGCCCGCGGCCGTCCGGCGCGGTTGCACCGCATCGCCCGCCGCTTCCACGGCCTCGCCGTCGACCTCGGCGGGCTGATGATCAAGGTCGGTCAGTTCATGTCGTCGCGGCTGGATGTGCTGCCACCCGAGATCACCAAGGAACTCGAGGGGCTGCAGGACGAGGTGCCCCCGGTGCCGTTCGCGCAGATCAGCGCGCTGGCCGAGCGCGAGCTGGGGATGCCCCTGGACCGGGCGTTCTCGCACGTCGACCCCACACCGATCGCCGCCGCATCCCTCGGTCAGGCGCACCGCGCCCGGCTGAACGAGCTCGACGCGCACGACACCGGCCTGCTGGATGTCGTGGTGAAGATCCAGCGGCCCGACATCGACCTGATCGTCGACGTCGATCTGCGCGCGCTGCGCCGGATCGCGCGCTGGCTCAGCCGCGTGCGCCTCGTGTCGGACCGGGTCGACATGCCCGCGCTCACCGAGGAGTTCGCGGCGACGAGCCTGCAGGAGATCGACTACCTGCACGAGGCCGCGAGCGCTGAGCGGTTCGCGCAGAGCTTCGCCGACGACCCGCGGGTGGCGGTGCCCGAGCTGGTCTGGGAGCGCACGACCCGACGCGTGCTGACGTCGCAGGACGTGACCGCGATCAAGGTCAACGACGTGGCCGCGCTGCGGACCGCGGGCATCGATCCGGCCGAGGTCGCCGCCGAGTTCGCGGCCGTGATGTTCGACCAGCTGTTCGTGAACGGCTTCTTCCACGCCGACCCCCACCCGGGCAACATCTTCGTGACGCCGACGCCGGGCGATGGCGGCCGGCGCTGGCGGTTCGCCTTCATCGACTTCGGGATGATGGGCGAGGTGCCCGACTCGCTGCGGCAGGGGCTGCGGCAGCTGCTCATCGCCGCGGCGTCGCGCGACGGCAAGGGCATGGTCGACGGGATGCGCGGGGTCGGCGTGCTGCTGCCCGCCGCCGACACGCTCGAACTGGAGCGGGCGATGACGAAGCTGTTCGCGCGGTTCGGCGGCATGGGATTCGCGGAGCTGCAGGATGTGGACCCGCGCGAGTTCCGGGCGTTCGCGGACGAGTTCGGCGATGTCGTGCGGTCGCTGCCGTTCCAGCTGCCCGAGAACATGCTGCTGGTCATCCGGGCCATGTCGCTGACCTCGGGCATGTGCAGCTCGCTCGATCCGGCCTTCAACATCTGGGATGCGGTCGAGCCGTACTCGACGACGCTGCTGCGCACCGAGAGCGGCAACCTGGTTCAGGATGTCGGGCGCCGTGCGCTGGACGTCGCGAGCACGCTGGCGCGGCTTCCCTCCCGGCTCGACGCTCTCACGACGCGCATCGAGCGCGGCGAGGTCGCCGTGCAGAACCCGGGAGTCGAACGCCGCTTGCGCGCCCTGGAGCAGGTCGGCCGGCGGATCGTGTCCGCGATCCTGTTCGCGGCGCTGCTGCTCGGCGGCATCGTGCTGCGCGACCGCGACGAGGTGCTCGGCACCGTGCTGATGTGGGTGTCGCTGGCGCCGCTGCTGCACGCGGTGCTGGCCGGCGTGATGAACCGGCCCCGCCGCTAGTCAACCCTCCGCCGACCGAGCCAGCGCGGACGTACCGTGACGCATGGGCATGAACGAGCAGGACAAGCCGAACTCCGAACCACCCGAGGGCGACACCGCCTCGGGCGGGCCGGCCGAACCGCCGGACACCACCGACGACGACGGCACCCCCGTCGAGAACCCGTCGGGCTGATGGACCGCGATCCCCGCGCCACCGAGGAAGAGGTCGCCGAGGACGCGGCCGGCGAGCGCGAGAACCCGCCGGTCGAGACCGACGACGAGACCGGAGAGCCGGTCGAGCAGGACTGGGGCGCGCCGTAAGCACCGATGACGACGAGCGTTGGCTGGTCGTCGACGGCCGGCGGTGGCGCCGTACGGATCCGTCGCTGCCGGAGGACGTGGTGGCCGCCCTGCAGTCGCACCTCGGCAGAGGCCGATCGGCGGTCCGGGCCGCGAAGCGATCCGGCGACGAGCACGCCCTCGCGGCGGCCCGGCGTCGGGTGGGGCTCGCAAAGCACGGGCTCGGCGAGCGCGGCCCGGAATGGTGGGACGAGCCTGAGCCCGCCAGGCTCGAACGCGCGCACGACGCGCTGCGGGAACTCGACCGCGAATAGCATCGAGGGATGGCCGCCGAGAACGTCGCCCCCGAGACCGCCGCCGCCCAGGCCCTCGGCTGGGTCGACGCCCAGACGCAGGCGGTGGTGCCGCCGATCCACATGTCGAGCACCTACCTGCGCGACGACGACAACCAGTACCGCAGCGGCCGCGTCTACATGCGCGACATGAACCCGGCGTTCGACCAGCCGGAGGCGGTGCTCACCGCGCTCGAGGGCGGGCATCAGACACTGCTGTTCGGCAGCGGCATGGCGGCCGCGACGGCGGTGTTCCAGGCGCTGCACCCGGGCGACCACGTGCTCGCACCGAAGGTCATGTACTGGAGCCTGCGCAACTGGCTGCTGAACTTCGCCACCTCGTGGGGCCTGGAGGTCGAGCTCATCGACATGACGGAGCCGTCGGCCGTGCAGGCGGCGCTGCGCCCCGGGCGGACGAGACTGGTCTGGGTGGAGACCCCCGCCAATCCGCTCTGGACGGTCACCGACATCGCCGCCACCGCCGAACTCGCGCACGCGGCCGGCGCGCTGCTCGCCGTCGACTCGACCACCGCCACCCCGGTGCTCACCCGCCCGATCGAGCACGGCGCCGACCTGGTGATGCACTCGGCGACCAAATACCTGAACGGGCACTCCGATCTCACCGCCGGCACCCTCACCACCCGTGCCGACAACGAGCACTGGCAGCGGGTGCGCACGGTGCGGGCGCAGGTCGGTGGCACGCTCGGCTCCCTCGAGTCGTGGCTGCTGCTGCGCGGCATGCGCACGCTGTACCTGCGCGTGCGAGCGGCGAGCGCCTCGGCGGCGCGCATCGCCGAGCACTTCGACGGGCATCCGCTGGTCTCCTCGGTGCTCTACCCCGGCCTGGCCAGCTCGCCCGACCATGACGTCGCCGCTCGACAGATGCAGGGCGGGTTCGGCGGGATGCTGTCGCTGCGCCTCGCGGGCGGGGAGTCGGCCGCGATCGCCGTGGCCGCGAACACCCGCCTGTGGAAACGCGCCACGTCGCTCGGCGGTGTGGAGAGCCTCATCGAGCACCGCGCCAGCATCGAGGGTGCGGGAACACCCGTGCCGCTCGACCTGTTGCGCCTGTCGACGGGCATCGAGCTCGTCGACGACCTGATCGCCGACCTCGAGCAGGCTCTGGAGGCGGCACATGGATGACTGGACCGACGTCGCGCGGCACTTCTCCAGCGATGCGGTGGCGCACCTCGCGACGCTGCAGCAGGACGGCAGCCCCCGGGTGACCCCGATCTGGGCCGACCTGGACGGCGAGCACATCGTCTTCTTCGCCGAGACCTCGTCCCTCAATGCGCGCAATATCCAGCGCGACCCCCGGGTGGCGCTGTCGATGACCAACCCGCGGAAGCCGCTCGACATGGCATCGGTGCGCGGCGAGGTGATCGAGCGCCTCGAGGGCGAGCAGGCGATGGAGGTCGTCGACCGCATCGCCCGCAAGTACACCGGCGAGGCGTACGACCAGCGCAGCGGTCTCGTCGCCTTCCGCATGCGACCTCGGAAGTGGTCTGCGCGGGACTTGACCGGCTGAGCCGGGGAATGCGGACGGCCCCGATCGGCTTGAGCTGCTCGACCCGGCCGCGCGGGACGAGGCCTGGCGGCGCATCAGCGCCGTCGCTCCGGGCTTCTCGGTTTACGAGCGGCGCACCACACGGGTCATCCCGGTGGTGAAGCTGACGCGGCGGTGACTAGCGCGTCCTGATCGTGTTCGCGGCGACGTACTCGAAGTCGATCGCCTGACCGAGGCCCGGCTCGTCCGGGAAGACGACGACGCCGTCCCGGTCGATGGCGTCGGGCACGCGCAGCAGGTGCGGGTCGGGCACGTCTGCATCCAAGTGCGGGTGCAGCAGCGACGTCTCGTACCAACGGGCGTTGTGCGCCGCCCCGAGTGCCGCGATCGAGCCCATGCCGCTGCCGTGCAGCTCGCAGTCCATGCCGAACGCCTCGGCGAGCGCGCAGACCTTGAGCGCCGGGGTGATGCCGCCCGCACTGAGCACGCCGACCCGCAGGATGTCGACGGCACCGGACGCGGCCCACTCCGCCCGCGAACGGAACTTGCCCTCCACGCTCTCCGGTCCCGCGATGAGGGTGCGGGTCTGCTCGGTGAGCCATCTGTACGAGGCCATGGAGTACTCGTCCATGGGCTCCTCCATCCACGCGTAGTCGAGCTTGGCGATCTCGTCGGCGATCCAGAGCGCGTCGGCGCGGTTGTACCAGTGGTAGCAGTCGAGCATGAGCGTGATGTCCGGTCCGACGGCTTCGCGGACGGCGGCGCAGGCGGCGACGTCGAGCTTGGGATCGGGGGCGAACGAGATCGGCGGCATCCAGGTGTGCAGTTTGATCGCCTTGTACCCGCGCTCGACCAGCTGCACGGCGAAGGCCGCGTAGTCCTCCGGGCTGCCGAGCCCACCGGGCACGTCGTCGCCGCACATCGTGCTCGCGTACGCCGGCACCCGGTCGCGGTAGCCGCCGAGCAGCTTCCACACCGGCTGCTGCAGGCGCCGGCCGGCGAGATCCCACAGCGCCTGGTCGACGAACGACAGCGCACGGTCGTGCAGGGCGCCGTACGCGCCTCGCTGGGCGAGGTACAGATCGTGCCAGATCGCCTCTCGTCGTAGCGGGTCGCGGCCGATGAGCAGCGGCCGGATGAACTCCTCGAGCACGGCGTCGCGCAGGTAGTCGCCGCCGAAGAGCATGTGGCCGGCGACGCCGTCCGAATCGGTGATCGTCAGGATGCTGCCGGTCGCCGGGCGTGGTTCCTCGCTGGCGTGGTCGTGGCCTTCGGAGTCCTTCCAGCGACGGGTCTCGGTCGAGAACTCGGTGACGGAGACCGTCTCGATGGTGGCGGCGCTCATGCTGCTTCCCTTCTGCGGCGGTGCTCTCGCCGGATGTCGTGGATGGCTCGGGGGTCGAGGGTGTCGGGCCGTCGGGTGCCCAGATGGTAGAGGTACAGGTCGTCGAGCGACTCGAGCGGAAGATCCCCGAGCGCGTCGGCGAACGACGCCGGCGGGCGCATCTCGAGCACCGCACCGGATCTGCCGGGGGTGTTCCAGGCGGCGGGATCGTCCAGCAGCGCATAGGGATGCAGACGGTCGTCCAGTTCCGGGATGGCCGCGAACGGCCCCGATGTGCTGCGGTCGCTCGAGACGGCGACCGTGATGTCGGCGCCGATCGAGTCCGCCAGGTCGGCGATCTCGCGGACGTGCCGGGCCGTGGCGAGCCGCCTCACCTCGTCCAGGGCCTCGAAGATCTCGCCGTCGGCATCGTCCGGCCGCGAGCCGACCGCGTCGCGCAGCGCTGCGGCGGCGGCCTCCAGTTCGATGCCGTGCTCTCCGGCGAGCGCGGTGCATCCGTCGCAGCAGCAGGTGGAGAGCGCACGCCGGCTGCCGCGGCCGAGCCAGGCGAAGTCCGCCTTGTCGTGGGCGACGCCGTGCTCGAAGCCGAGGGCGCCGAGCGCCTCGACCTGGAAGGCGGTGACGCCGCCGCGCTCGTGCACGGTGCGGATCAGGGCGACGGATGCGGCGCGCACCTCAGCATGGGAGGGGCACAGCGCGTAGGTGGAGCGGTTTCCCCACGGGTCCCGCGTCGCGAACCGCTGCTGGAAGTCCGTCATGCCGTCGCGGTGGGTCAGCGACAGCCACGCCACCGGCTCGAGCCCTCCGGCGCGCGCCGCGTCGTACGCGGCGAGCGCGAGGTCGTCGGCGAGCCCCGAGGGGGGCCCCGGCAGCATCGGGTCGTCCGACGGAAGGTAGGTCGCAGCGGGCTGCACGACGACCTGCGGCGAGCCGTCCGGCTGCCAGCGCATCGAGCGCACCTCGTGATACAGCGTGGCGATCGACACCGCGTCGACTCCGAGCTCACGCCATCGTGCCGCACGACCGGGATCGCCGGCCAGGTCCCATGGATAGACCTGGCCGACGATCCTCAAGGTGTCGCTCGGCTCAGTCGCCGAACTGCTCACGGTATTCGGCCTCGGCGGTGTTGATCTTCTCGGCCCACTCGTCCATGAACTGCTGGGCGGTGATCTCCTTCAGCAGCAGCGACTGGAAGGGCGCCGCCATCTCACCCAGGATGCCGTTCCAGTCCGGCAGGTACAGGCCGGTCGGGACGATGGTCGACGACGGGTCGCTGATGGCCTCGATCTGGGTGGCGAGGGCGTCGTTCTCCGAGACCCACGCATCCTCTCGCGCGTCGGTGTTCGCGGGCAGCTGCCCGGTGCGCTCGTTCCACGTGCTGTTGGCCGAGTGCGAGGTCAGGAACTCGACGAACGCCCAGGCCTCCTCAGGGTGCTCGCTCTCGCTGAACAGCGCCGGACCCTCCGGCGTGGGCGCGATGATGGTGCGCTCACCCGCCGTCTCGCCCGCGGGCATGGGCAGCCCCACGACCACGCCCTCACCGAACGCGTCGATGTGGTTCTGCGACGAGCCCAGGTTGTGCTGCATCATGGCGGCCGAGCCGCCGTCGAAGGCCGTCACCATCTCCTGATAGCCGTAGCCGACGTCGGCCTGGGCGGTGGAGACGTTGTACATGTCGGCGAACCGCTGGATGCACTCGACGTTCGCCGGGTCGTTCAGCGTCGTCTCGCCGCCTTCGAAGAAGCTGTCGATGCCGCTGCACGAGTAGGCGACGGGCAGCAGCTGGTTCGTGCTGCCGGCGCCACCGCGCATCGCGAAGCCGAACATGCCGGCGGCCGGGTCGGTGAGCGCCTCGGCCGCGTCGTAGAACTGGTCCCACGTCTCGGGCGCGTCGAGCCCGGCGGCCTCGAACAGGTCGGAGCGGTACCAGAGGGTGTCGGGGGTGCTCGTCATCGGCACGATGTAGAGCTCACCGTCGAACGCGGCGCCCTTGGCGGCGGTGAGCGAGTCGTCGGCGATCTTGCCGTCGAGGTCGCTGCCGGTCAGGCGCTCCTCGATCGGCTCGAGGGCGCCTTGCGCGGCCAGGCTGCTCACCATCCAGCCGACGACGATGCCGACGTCGGGCGTGGAGCCGCCGGCGACCGCGGTCTCGTACTTCTGCGGCGCATCGGCCGCCGGGATGCCCACGTACTCGACGTTGATCGTGGGGTTCTCATCCTCGAACTGCGCGATGAGCTCCTCGTAGAGGGGCGTGCGGTCCGGGCCGGCGTTGTTGTCCCAGAACGTGATGGTCACCGGGTTCTCCTCGGTGCCTCCGGTGCCGCCTCCGCCGCCGGACGAGCAGGCGGTGACGCCGCCGAGCAGCCCGACGGCCGCGATCGCGGTCATCGAGCGGAGCAGTGTGCGCTTGGTCATGATTGCGTTCTCCTTCTTGTTCTCTTCATCGAGTGGGTGCGGGTTGGTGGAACGGTCGGGTCAGCCCTTCACGGCGCCCGCGCTGACTCCCTGCACGAGGAAGCGCTGGACGATCGCGAAGACGATGACCACGGGGATGGCCGCGACGATGCCGCCGGCGGCGAGGGCGCCGTAGTCGGCCGAGTACTCGCCGATGGTCGAGTTGAGGCCGACGGGCAGGGTGAAGCGGTCGTTGCTGTTGATGAACATCAGCGCGAAGAGGAAGTTGTTCCACGCGCCGATGAAGGCGAACGAGCCGACCGCGACGATGGCCGGGCGCAGCAGCGGCAGCACGACGGCGAGGAATCCGCGCACCCGCCCGCATCCGTCGATCCAGGCCGCTTCCTCGAGCTCGATCGGGATGTTCCGCATGAAGTTGGCCATGAGGATCGCGCACAGCGGCAGCTGGAACACCGTGTCGGCGATGACCAGGGCGACCAGCGAGTCGATGAGCTCGAACTGCCGGAAGATGATGAACAGCGGGATCAGCAGCATCGCGCCCGGGATGAACTGCGTCGCGAGCAGCACGAGCATGAAGGGCGCCTTGCCCTTGAAGTCGTATCGCGACATCGCGTAGCCGGCGAGCAGTGAGAGCACCACCGTGAACACCAGCGTCGAGACCGCGACGAGCGTGCTGTTGGCGAAGTACGTGGAGAAGTTCAGGTCGTTCCACACCGTCTCGAGGTGCTCGAACGTGAACGGGAACGGCAGCGGGAGGGTGCCGCCCTCCTCACGGAATGCGTAGACGATCATCCAGTAGAACGGCAGCAGCGTGAAGGTCAGGAACAGGCCGAGCGGGATCCACAGGCTGACCGCGCGCGAGGCGGTCGACTCGCGGCCCAGGGAGAAGTCGGACGGGGTGCGCCGACGCGTGGTGATGGTCATGCCTTCGCCTCCCGGCGCGACGCGCGCCCGAACTGCAGGTAGAGGATGCTGAACACGAGCAGGATGAGGAAGCCCGCGATGGTGAGTGCCGAGCCGTATCCGAAGTTCCGCGAGCCGACCGCCTCCTCGACGACGTAGAGCGGCAGCGTCGTGGTGGCGCCGGCGGGGCCGCCGCCGGTCAGGGTGTAGATGAGGTCGACGTTGTTGAACTCCCACACCGCCCGCAGCAGCGTCGTGATGATGATGGCGTCGCGCAGGTACGGCAGCGTGATGAAGGCGAACTGCTGGAAGCGGTTGGCGCCGTCGACGTCGGCCGCCTCGTACATCTCACGCGGGATCGACTGCATGTCGGCGAGGATGAGGATGGCGAAGAACGGGATGCCGCGCCACACCTCCGCGAGCACGGCCCCCCAGAACGCCCCGGCCGCGGAGGCGAGCGGCGCGAACTGAGACTGCGCGCCCAGCTGGGTCAGCACATCGGCGATGCCGGTCGACGGGTTGTAGATCAGCAGCCAGATCTGGGTGGCGAGCACCCCCGAGATCGCCCACGGCGCGAACATCAGCGCGCGGGCGAGCCCCCGGCCTCGGAACGCGCGGTTCAGGATCAGCGCCAGCGCGAGACCGAACACCAGCTGCAGGCTGACCTCGGCGACGACCCATGCGGCGGTGATGCCGAGGGTCTCCCAGAACTTCGGATCCTCGAAGAGCATCACCCGGTAGTTCTCGAGGCCGATGAACCGGGTCGCCCACGGCTTGCTCGCGCTGTACTGGAAGAAGCTGTAGTAGACGACCGTGCCGACCGGGTAGGCGATGAACGCGGCGATCAGCACGACCGCCGGGGCGATGAGCAGGTAGGGGCCGGCCAGCCGCCGTCGGCGCCGTGGCGACACTGCCAGAGCTTGCGTGGTCATGGTCGCCTCAGACCGCCACTCGCTCGGGCCGCAGACGGTCGACGACGGGCTGCACCCGGGCGACGAGCGCCTCCAGGTCGGCGAGATCCCGGTCGGCCGGTTCGGTGATCGGCGGACGCACGGTGCCGACGGGTCGTCCGCCGGCGCGCACCGCCGCTTTCACGAGCGACACGTGGTAGCCGCGGCCGCGATCGCGGATCTCGACGAACGGCAGGTAGAACTCGCGCAGCAGCGTCTCGACGGCATCCTGGTCATCCCGCTGCAGGGCGGCGTGGAAGGCGAGCGCGACCTGCGGCGCGAACGCGAAGACCGCCGACGAGTACAGCGGCACCCCGGTCGCCCGGTAGGCGCGCATCGTCACCTCGGCGGTCGGCAGCCCGTTGAAGAACATGAAGTCGTCGTCGCCGGACGAGCGGATGGCGGTGACGATCGCCTGCATGCGGGCGAGGTCGCCGACGCCGTCCTTGAAGCCGATGACGTTGGGGATGCGCGACAGTTCGAGCGCCGTGTCGGCGTCGAAGACCATGGTGCCGCGCTGGTACACGATGATGCCGAGCCGGGTGAGCGAGGCGACCCGCTCGACGTAGCCGGCGAGCCCGGCCTGCGTGCCGGCGATGAGGTACGGCGGCAGCAGCAGCAGGCCGTCGACGCCGAGCCGCTCGAGACGTTCGAGCACCGCGCGGGATGTCGTGCCGCCGCCGCCGACGCCGACGAACACCGGCACCCGGCCCGCGGCGGCCTCCACCGCGGTCTGCGCGACGAGCAGCACCTCGTCGGCGTCGAGCGAGTTGAACTCGCCGGTGCCGCAGCCGGCGAAGACCGCACCCGCGCCGTCGGCGATGCGCTCCTCGATGTGCGTGCGCAGCGTGGGCACGTCCACGGTGCCGTCGCCCGCGAAGGGGGTGACGGGGAAGAACAGGATGCCGTTGAGCGTCATTGCGTTTTCATATCCTTGAAAGCGTTTCTCACTTGTGTAAGAATTCTGGAACCATAGCACGCGGCCCGGCGGAGTCAACTCGGGGCGAGTACAGTTCCCGGCACGGGTTGGAAGGACGAGCGATGACGGTCGAGGCCACGCGCATACCGCTTGACGCACCGAGAGCGGCGAAGCCGCAGGGCGAGGTCAAGTCGGCGGCGAGGACGCTCGAGGTGCTCGAGATGCTCGCCGGCGAGCAGCATCCGATGACCCTCTCCGAGATCGCTGCGCGGCTCGGGCTGCCGGTGTCGAGCCTGCATCAGCTGCTCAAGACGCTCGTCGCTCGAGGGTGGCTCTCGGTCAACGGCACGGCCTACTCGATCGGCGTGCGCGCGCTGCTGACCGGCATGACGTTCATCGAGCGCGACCCCGTGGTGCAGGCCATGAAGCCGGTACTGAGCGCGCTGCGCACCGAGCTCGGCGAGACCGTGCACCTGGCCCGCCTCGACGGCGGCCGGGTCGTGTACCTGCTCAGCCGCGAGTCGGAGCACCAGCTGCGCATGGTCAGCCGCGTCGGCCAGAGCCTGCCGGCGCACGCGACCGCCCTCGGCAAGGCGGCCCTCTCCCGCCTCCGTGACGACGACATCCGCTCCCGCTTCCCGAACGGGCTGGAACGGGTCACCGACAACACCATCACCGACATGGATGCCCTGCTCGAGAACCTCCGCCAGTCACGTCA
>DATMVL010000181.1:0-17996 GCA_035563175.1 Rhodoglobus sp.
GGCCTCGGCCGCGGCAAGCTGTCGATCATCGGCTTCCCCGTGCCGGGTGCGCTGACCCCAGCCGAGTACCAGGAGCTGGGCGTCGCCCGCATCTCGTACGGGCCGCTGCCGCAGCGGGTGGCGCTGCGAGCGCTGCGCGACCTCGCGACCGACCTGTACGCGAACGGATCGATCCCGGGCGACACCCCGGAGTTGAACTAGACCGGGGAAACGCCGGGAGAGCGCGGGGAGCCGCCTGAAACCGGGTCGCAGCACCCTACGCTCGACCACATGACCGCGACCCGGCCCCTGGCGCCGGCCGTCGTGCTGCCCACCGCCGTGATCGCGGTGCTCTACCTCGCGCTGGTGGCGTACCTGACGCTCGGCGAGGTGCCCTGGAGCACGCTCACGAACGAAGCCCGGTGGGGCGTGCTGTCGATCCGCAGCTGGCTCGAGCCCGAGACCTGGACCACGGGCACGATGTTCGAGTTCACCGCCAACGTGCTCATGTTCGTGCCGATCGGGCTGCTGCTGCGGATGGCCCTGCCTCGTGCCGGCTGGTCGACCGTGCTCGGCATCGCGGTCGCCATCACCGTCGCGATCGAGCTGGCGCAGATTCCGCTCGACCGGGTCTCCGACCCGCGCGACCTGGTCGCCAACAGCGCCGGCGCCACGATCGGCGTGATCATCGGCGCGGTGGTGCTCGCTCTCCGTCGGCCGGCCCGCCGCTGAGCGACAGGGCTACGCTCGGGCTCATGGCGAAGTCCAGCAGCCCAGCCGTCGAGCTCGAGGTCGGCGCGCATACCGTGCGGGTGAGCAACCCCGACCGCGTCTACTTCCCGGCACGCGGCGAGACGAAGCTCGACCTCGTGAACTACTACCTCTCGGTCGGCGAGGGCATCGTCAACGCCCTGCGCGAGCGACCCACCATGCTGCACCGCTTCCCGGAGGGCGTGGCCGGCGAGAAGGTGCACCAGAAACGGCTGCCGCACGGCGCCCCACCGTGGATGGAGACCGTGCGGGTCACCTTCCCCCGCTACAACCGCACCGCCGACGAGCTCTGCGTCACCGACCTCGCGCAGGTGATCTGGGCGGTGCAGATGTCGACCGTCGAGTTCCACCCGTGGAACAGCCGCCGCGGCCACGTCGAGCAGCCCGACGAATGGCGCATCGACCTCGACCCGATGCCCGACTGCGACTGGGCCACCGTGCAGCGCGTCGCCCACGTCGCCCACGAGGTGCTCGACGAGCTCGGCGCGGTCGGCTGGCCGAAGACCTCCGGCGGGCGGGGCATCCACATCTACGTCCGCATCGCGCCCGAGCACGGCTTCGACGACGTGCGCCGGGCCGCTCTCGCGTTCGCGCGCGAGGTGGAACGCAGGGCACCGGATGCCGTGACGACCGAGTGGTGGCGCCGCGACCGCGATCCCTCGGCCCTGTTCGTCGACTACAACCAGAACGCCCGCGACCACACCATCGCCGCCGCGTACTCGGTGCGGGGCAACCCGATCGGCACCGTCTCGACGCCGATCCGGTGGGACGAGGTGGATGCGGTGGCCCCCGACGACTTCACGATCGCCACCGTGCCGCAGCGGTTCGCCGAGCTGGGCGACCTGCACGCCGGCATCGACGATGCCGTGTTCGACCTCGCCCCGCTGCTGGAGTGGGCGGAGAGGGACGAGCGCGCCGGCGCGCCGCCTCCGGTCGATCCGGAGGACTGACCCCGCGGACGACGATGGGCGCCCCGCAGTGCGGGACGCCCATCCTTCAGACCGTGGATCAGTGGTCGGAGTCGCGACCGTCGCGGCCCTTGGTGCCGGCCTTGGCGAGGCCGCGGCTGATCATGTAGCCGACCGCGACGAGCGCGACGTACGACCAGGCCTGCGCAGCGCCGAAGCCCTGGCCGTCCTCGCCGTTGTCGGTGACGGCGGCGGCGATCAGGATGGCGAGCGACACGACGACGAAGACCCAGAACTCGGTGGTCTTGAATGCGGCCTTGGTCTCGGTGAAGACGCGGGCGACCCCCTGGCGGGGAGCGGACGGGGTGGTGTTGCTGTTGACGTTGGTCATGCGTGTTCCTTTGTTCGGTGCGATGTCATGCAGAACGGCCCGCCGCTGGAAGCAAACGTGCCGTTCTACGTCGATGGGGAAGTGCTGGGGCACTTCGTGACGGGGACCGAGGTCTGCCGATTCGCCGGCCGCGACCTCGCGTGGATGGGTTCCTGCGCACGCGGAAACGTCCCCCGTGTTCCCGACGATACGCGCTCGCGCCGGCCGCGGGGCATGGGTTGACATTCGGCCGATGGGCGAGACGCTGCCAGGCGCCGCGTCGCTAGACCCCGCCGAGCCCGGTCGCAAGCCCCCGACGCTCGGCGCGGTCGAAGTTAGCGTCGAGAGCATGGACAAGGAACAGAACATCGAGGACAAGCCCTCGCAGGCCGAGGGCGACGACGACCAGTCCAACGGCGAGGTGCTCGCCGACGGCGAGGCCGACTCCGAGTGACCGCCACGCGGGAGCATGCGGAGGCGCGGTCGTGACCGCCCTCCGCATGCTCTTCATCGGCGGCAACGGCACCATCAGCGCTCCGATCAGCCGTCGCGTGATCGAGCAGGGCCACGATCTGACGCTGCTCAACCGCGGGCAGCAGTCCCACCGCCCGCCGATCGAGGGCGCGAGCAGCCTCACCGGCGACGCGGGCGATCCCGCGTCGGTGCGCGAAGCCGTCAGCGACCGCGAGTTCGACGTGGTGGTCAACTTCCGTTCGTTCACCCCCGCGCAGGTCCAGGCCGATATCGAGACCTTCGCCGGGGTCACCGGGCAGTACGTGTACATCTCCTCCGCATCCGCCTACCAGAAGCCGGTCGGGCGCCTGCCCATCACCGAGTCGACGCCGCTGCGCAACCCGTGGTGGCAGTACTCCAGGGACAAGATCGCCAGCGAGGATGCCCTGGTCGCCGCGTACCGGGAACGCGGGTTCCCGGTGACGATCGTGCGGCCCTCGCATACGTACGACGAGCAGTCGATCCCGCTCGAGGGCGGCACCACCGCGCTCGCGCGACTGCTGCGCGGAGCTCCCGTCGTGGTGCACGGCGACGGCACGTCGCTCTGGACCCTCACGCACAGCCGCGATTTCGCGGTCGCGTTCACCGGCCTGCTCGGGCGGCCTGCCGCGATCGGCGACGTGTTCCAGATCACCTCCGACGAGGTGCTCACCTGGGATGCGATCACCAGGATGCTCGCTGCAGCGGCCGGCGTCGACGCCGACATCGTGCACGTCGCCTCCGACGAGCTGGCTCGTGAACTGCCGGACTGGGGGCCGGGCATCCTCGGCGACAAGAGCCACTCGGTCGTGTTCGACAACAGCAAGGTGAAGTCGCTGGTGCCCGAGTACACCGCCACCATCCCCTTCGCCGTGGGCGCCCGCGAGATCATCGCCTGGCATCAGGCGGACCCGTCGCGCATCCGCGTCGACGACGAACTCGACGCCGCCATCGACGCGGTCGTCGCCCGCCACCGGAGTTGACCCCATGACCGTCTCAGCCGTGCTCTTCGACATCGACGGCACCCTCGTCGACTCCAACTACCTGCACGTCGACGCGTGGGCGGAGGGATTCCGGCAGGCGGGGGTGACCGTGCCGTCGTGGCGCATCCACCGCATGATCGGCGCGGACTCGTCGCAACTGCTCGAGGAGCTCGCCGGCGACCAGCCGGAGGAGGTGCAGCAGCGGGCCAAGGCGATCAACACCGAGACCTACCAGCAGCTGATCCCGAAGCTCCGGGTGCTGCCCGGCGCGCGCGAGATCGTCGCAGAGCTCACGTCGCGAGGCATCCGGGTGGTGCTCGCCACGTCGGCGCCCGAGGAGGAGCTCGGGGCCCTGCTCGAGGTGCTCGACCTCGACGAGTCGCAGATCGAGGTCACCGGGGCCCAGGACGTCGAGACCGCGAAGCCCGAACCCGACATCATCGCGGTAGCGCTCGAACGCGGCGGCGTCGACGCCTCCGAGGCGATCATGGTCGGCGATGCCATCTGGGACGCGATCGCCGCCAAGCGCGCCGGCGTCCGCACCATCGGCGTGCTGAGCGGCGGCACCGGCCCGGACGAGCTGCGTGAGGCCGGTGCGATCGCGGTGTACAACGACGTCTCGCACCTGCTCGACCACCTCGACGAGGTGCTTGCACACTGATCGGCCCGCGGTCCACTAGCGTGACCGCGTGAACACCGCCGAGCAGCGCATCCTCGACGCCATCGACGAATCCGCTCTGGTGCAGGGGCTCGTCGACCTCATCCGGGTGCCGAGCATCACCGGCACCGACGCGGAGTCGGAGTTGCAGCACCGGCACGCCGATCAGTTGCGCGAACTCGGCTTCGCCGTCGACGCCTGGGCGTTCGACCTCGACGAGCTCACCGCCGACCCCGGCTTCCCCGGCACCGAGGCGCCGCGCACCGAGGGCTACGGGGTCGTCGGCACGTTGGGCGGCGACGCGGCCGGCCCGGATGCCGAGCCCGCCCTGGTGCTGCAGGGTCACGTCGACGTCGTGCCCACCGGTGATCTCGACAAGTGGATCGACCGCGACCCGTGGAGCGGCGCGATTCACGACGGCGCCGTGCACGGTCGCGGAGCCTGCGACATGAAGGCCGGCGTGGCGGCGAATCTTGCCGTCGCGCGCGCGATCGCGGCATCCGGGGTCACGCTCGAGCGGCCGTTCGCGGTGCACTCCGTCGTCAGCGAGGAGGACGGCGGGCTCGGCGCCTTCGCCACCATGCTGCGCGGCCACCGCGGCGAGGCGGCTGTGCTCACCGAGCCGACCAGCGGCCGCGTCGTCGTCGCGAACGCGGGCGCGCTCACCTTCGAACTGCGCATCGCGGGGCGGGCCGCCCACGGCAGCACCCGCTTGGAGGGTTACAGCGCGTTCGAGGCGTTCCTGCCCGTGCACGCCGCGCTCGCCGAGCTGGAGCGGGAGCGCAACGCCGACCCCGACCCGCTGTTCACCACCACATCGCTGCCCTACCCGATCTCGGTCGGCAAGCTGCACGCCGGAGACTGGGCCAGCAGCGTGCCCGACCTGCTCGTCGCCGAGGGCCGCCTCGGCGTGCGGCTCGACGAGACGCCGGCGGATGCCCGTGCCGCACTCGAATCCGCGATCGCCCGGGCCGCGCTCGACGACGCGTGGCTCAGCGAGCACCCCGTCGAGATCGCGTGGACCGGCGGACAGTTCGCCAGCGGGCGCATCGACGGCGCGCATCCGTTCATCGGCGAGGTGGAGTCGGCGGTCGCCGCCCTCGAGGGGCGCGAGCCCGCGCGTGCAGCGGCACCGTACGGCAGCGACCTGCGGCTGTACGCCGGCCTCGGCGGCATCCCGACCCTGCACTACGGGCCAGGCGACGTGCGGTTCGCGCACGCGCCGCGCGAGCAGGTCGAGATCGACGAGCTGCTGCGCGTCACGCGGGCGCTCGCGGTGCTCGCCGCGCGGCGGTGCGGGGCGCACCTGTAGGCGTGCCGGCTTCCGCCCGCATCACGACGAGGGGATGTGACTCCCCAATCGCTCCCCCGCCTCGCTTCGCGGCTTGCGGGGCCCCTCGCCAGCGGGGGCCCACGAGAGGGTTCT
Source organism: Rhodoglobus sp. (assembly GCA_035563175.1). Taxonomy (GTDB): domain Bacteria; phylum Actinomycetota; class Actinomycetes; order Actinomycetales; family Microbacteriaceae; genus Rhodoglobus. The sequence goes on from DATMVL010000181.1 coordinate 5,588, forward strand.
CGTCCTTGCTGACTTTGCTAACGAGAAAACGGCCGCCGGAAGGCGACCGTTTCTCGTTGGCGGAGACGGAGGGATTTGACTCCCCTACTGAGCCGCCGCCACGCCGCTGTGCGGCGCGGCGGCCTGCTCAGCGGGGGCCCACGAGAGGGTTCGCGTCCTTGCTGACTCTGCGAAACGTGAGAAGGCCGCCCTATCGGACGGCCTTCTCACGTTTGGCGGAGACGGAGGGATTTGAACCCTCGGTCCCCATTAAGGGGACTCCACCTTAGCAGGGTGGTGCACTCGACCGGACTATGCGACGTCTCCGAGATACTCCGACAGCATAGCCGGAGTGCGGGGCCGTTCAGTACGAGTTCGAGACCGAGCAGGTGTAGTTCGCGGCGGTCTGGCCCTTGATCGACGACGACACCGTCGGCAGCGCGGAGTTGTCCACCGGGGCCGTGGTCTCGACCGGCTTGGGGTTCGTGCGGTCGATCGGGGTCTTCGTCGGCGGCGGCGGCTCGACCGCCATCGAACCCGAGTCGTCGCCGGCCTGCGCCAGTTGGAACGGCTGATCCTGCGCGATGAGCGCCATCATCTCGTCACCGCTGTAGGTGTCGGGGCGCACCTTGCCGGCGTAGATGCCGCCGCTGCCGGTGGTGCCCGGGTACTGCACGAACGTCACCCGCTCCAGCGGGACATCCTTGAGCGCCAGCGCGATCGACACCATGGTGGGCACGTCGGCGAGGCTCGACGACAGTGTCATGTTGTTCACCGCGGCCTGAGCCAGGTTGTACAGCGTGGCGGGGTTGGTGAGCGTGCCGTCGGCCTTCAGCTTGCGCACCAGGGACGAGAGGTACACCTGCTGCGAGCTGATGCGGGTCAGGTCCGAGCCGTCACCGACGCCGTGGCGGGTGCGCAGGAACGCGAGAGCCTGCTCGCCGTTCAGCGTCCAGGTGCCGGCATCCGGGATGCTCAGACCGGAGTACTCGTCCTCGATCGGGCCGTCGGTGCAGATCTCCACACCGCCGATGGCATCGGCCATGTTGACGACCCCGCGGAAGCCGATCATCCCGGCGAATTGGATGTCGAGACCGGTCAGCTCGCTCACCGTCATCACGACGCAGTTGAGGCCGCCGTAGGAGAGTGCGGTGTTGATCGGCTCGGTCGAGTAGTACTTCGTGCCCGAGCCGTCCTCGTACGGGCACTCAGGGATGCCGACCACCATGTCGCGCGGGAAGCTGATCGCGACCGCGTTGGACTGATCCTCGGAGACGTGCAGCAGCATGTTGACGTCGTTGAGCTGGGCGCCCTCGTCCTCGCCCCCGAGACCGCCCTGGCCCTCACGGGTGTCGGTGCCCACGATGAGGATGTTGAAGCCGCCTTCGATGGCGCCGATCGAAGGCGGAGCCGCGATGGCCTCGCCGTCGGCGCCGACGAGATCGACGGCGTTGTCATCGAGCTTGGTCTTGAGCGCGTTCGCGGCGACCGCGCCGAGCGAGACACCCGCGACCAGCACCACGGCGAGCGCGGCGGCCAGGAAGCGGAAGATGGTGCCGATCGGGCTCGCCTTCTTCAGGCGGCCGTGACGGGCGATGCTCTGCGGTCGACGCGGCCCGCGGTCACGCGGCCGCAGCTCGCCAGACCCCTGCACCTCGGAGCGGGGACGGATCTCGCTCATATCGGTAACCCTTTCGTCTCGCCGGCGAAGGCCGACGGGCAGCGGAGGGCGTGGGATTCGAACCCACGAAGGCTTGCACCTCACCAGTTTTCAAGACTGGCTCCATCGGCCGCTCGGACAGCCCTCCAGGCGGTAGATCAGCCTGAAGTGTAGCCGAACGGGTTTCGAGCGATCCTGAGGATCCGGTCAGAGCGTGTCGAGCACGGCCGCCACGCCGTCCTCGAGGTCGGTGCCGGTCTGCTCGTTCGACGCCTCGACCACCTCGTCCGGGGCCTGACCCATCGCCACCCCGCGCCCTTCGACGGATGCCCACGCGAGCATGTCGATGTCGTTGCGCCCGTCGCCGATCGCCACCACCCGCGACCGCGGTATGCCGAGGTGCTCGCGCACCCGCTCCAGCGCCGTCGCCTTGTTGACGCCGTCGGGAGCGATGTCGAGCCACGCCGTCCAGCCGACGTTGTAGCTGACCCGGTGCAGGCCCATCCGCTCGACCACGGCGAGGAAGTCCTCGATGGCGTGGCCGGGCGAGATGACCACGACGCGGGTGGCGGTCGGGATCATCAGCTCGTCGAAGTCGACCTTCTCGCTGACCGCGCCGAGCGTGCCGTCGGGGAAGTAGCCGTTGTAGCGGTACTGGCCCTCGTCATCCTCGACGGCGTAGTTCGCGCTCGGCAGGTTCTCGCGGATCGTGCTCAGCACCTCGGAGGGGTCGAACACCTCCACGTACTCGCGGCGGTACCCGGTGGGCGCGTCGGCGTCGCGCTGCAGCGTGATCGCCCCGTTCGAGCAGACGACGTACTGCGGGGTGATGTCGAGGCGTTCGAGGATCGGCATGGTCATCGCGACCGAACGACCGGTGGCGAGCATGATCTCGTGACCGGCGTTCCGCGCGCGGGCGACGGCGGCGATCACGGCATCCGAGAGCGTCCCGTCCTCGTGCAGGACCGTGCCGTCGATGTCGAGGGCGACGAGGTGGCGCTGCCTCATGCGACCGGCTCGAGGAGCTCGAGGCCGCCGAGGTAGGGGCGCAGGGCATCCGGAACCCGCACCGAACCGTCGGCCTGCTGATGCGTCTCGAGGATGGCGACCAGCCACCGGGTCGTCGCCAGCGTGCCGTTCAGGGTCGCCACCGGTGCCGTCCTGCCGCTCTCGGTGCGGTGGCGGATGTCGAGCCGCCGAGCCTGGTAGGTGGTGCAGTTGCTCGTGCTGGTGAGCTCGCGGTAGGTGCCCTGGGTGGGGACCCAGGCCTCCACGTCGTACTTGCGGGCCGCGGACGAGCCGAGGTCGCCGGCCGCCACGTCGATGACGCGGTAGGCGAGCTCGCAGGCCTGCAGCATCCCCTCCTGCCAGCCGAGCAGGCGCTCGTGCTCGGCCTGCGCATCCTCGGGCAGCACGTAGCTGAACATCTCCAGCTTGTTGAACTGGTGCACGCGCAGGATGCCGCGGTTGTCCTTGCCGGCGGAACCCGCCTCGCGCCGATAGCAGGTCGACCAGCCGGCGTAGCGCAGCGGCCCGTTCGACAGGTCGATGATCTCGTCGGAGTGGTACCCGGCGAGCGCGACCTCGGAGGTGCCGGTGAGATAGAGGTCGTCGTCCTTGTCGAGGTGGTAGACCTCGTCGGCGTGCTCACCGAGGAAGCCGGTGCCGGCCATGATCTCGGGGCGCACCAGCGTCGGCGTGATCAGCGGCGTGAAGCCGGCCTGCAGTGCGCGGTCGAGGCCGAGGTTCATGAGGGCCAGCTCGAGCCGGGCGCCGACTCCGCGCAGGAAGTAGAAGCGGCTGCCCGAGACCTTCACACCGCGGGCGATGTCGATCGCGCCCAGCAGCTCGCCCAGGTCGGCGTGGTCGCGGGGCTCGAAGTCGAATGATGCCGGGGTGCCGTGCTCGCGGACGAGCGTCCAGTCGTCCTCGCCACCCTCGGGCACGCCGTCGATGGTGATGTTGCCGAGGGAGCCGACGATCCTGGTGAACGCGGCCTCGGCATCCGTCACCGCCTGCTGCGCCGCCTTCACCCGGGCCGCGAGCTCCTGCGCCTGCGCTACCAGCGCGGCCTTCTCGTCTTTCGCGGCCTTCGCGACGGACTTGCCGAACGCGTTCTGCTCGGCCCGCAGAGTCTCGAACTCCTGGATGCTCGACCGCCGTGCCGCGTCGGCCGCGACGGCCTCGTCGACGAGCTCCACCGACGCTCCACGAGCGCGCTGCGAGCGGCGCACCCGCTCCGGATCGTCGCGCAGGAGTTGGGGGTCGATCACCCGTACAGCCTAGTAAGCGGCGGTACCAGCCCCGCACCGCTTGACGGGCCGGGCGCTACGGTAGGGCCGTGGCGGACACCGAACCCAACGAGTCACCCGCTGCGGCTGCGGCGGGTACGGCAGAGCGCACGCGACAGCAGGGGCCCACCGGCACTGCGACCGCGGCGGTCGTCTACAACCCCATCAAGGTCAACCTCGAGGCGCTGAAGGCAGCCGTGCAGGCCGCCGAGCAGGAGGCGGGCTGGAACGAGACCCTCTGGTACGAGACCTCGGAGGAGGACCCGGGCCGCGGTCAGACCCTGCAGGCTGTGGAGGACGGCGCGGCCGTCGTCATGGCGGCGGGCGGCGACGGCACCGTGCGGTCCGTAGCTGAAGCGCTGCAGGGAACCGGCGTCGCGCTCGCCCTGTTGCCGTCGGGCACCGGCAATCTCCTGGCCCGCAACCTCGACCTCACCCTCGACAACGTCGAGGAGTCGGTGTCGACCGCCTTTGCAGGCGGCGACCGGCCGATCGACCTCGGGATCGTCGACATCGAGCGGGTCGACGGCTCCCGCGAACGGCACGGCTTCCTGGTGATGGCCGGCGCCGGCCTGGACGCGAAGATGATCGCGAACACCGATCCGGAGCTCAAGAAGAAGGCCGGCTGGCTCGCCTACGTCGACGCGATCCGCAAGTCGCTCGCCGACAAGAACCGGATCACCATGCGCTGGAGCCTCGACGGCTCCCCCACGCGATCGATGCGCGTGCACACGATCCTGGTCGGCAACTGCGGGTCGCTGCCCGCCAACATCCTGCTGCTGCCCGATGCGGCCGTCGACGACGGGGTCTTCGACATCGTCGCGCTGCGGCCCGAGGGCTTCGTCGGCTGGGTGCAGATCTGGATCAAGGTGGTGTGGGAGAACGGCGTGCTGCGCCGCACGAGCGCCGGCCGCAAGCTGATGGGCCTCGCCAAGGAGGTGCGCACGCTGCGCTACCTCAAGGGCAAGCAGCTCATCATGCGCTTCGACCGTCCGGAGGAGTTCGAGCTCGACGGCGACTCGTTCGGCGAGGTCGTCGCGGTACGGACCGCGATCGACGCCGGCGGCATCATCGTGAAGGTGCCGGCCGAGGTCGCGGAGGAGAGCGATGAGGCGTAGCGCTTCGGGCGGTCACCCGGCGTAGCGCTTCGCGCGGTCACCCGTTCGTGCGGAATGGCTCGGAGGGCCGACGTTCGCAGCCGATCGGCACGAACCGGGGTGCTAGACGCCCGGCTCCCCCGACAGCACCCCGCGCAGCCAGTCCCGCGCCTCGATGAACACCTCGTCGCCGTAGCGGTCGCTCACCGTGATGACCTTGCGATCCGCCCGCGGATACGAACCGAGGAAGATCACGTTCGGGCTGAACCGCTTGAGGCCCAGCAGCGCATCCGCCACCCGCTCGTCGTGGATGTGCCCGTCCAGATCGATCACGAACCGGTACCGGCCGAGCTCGTCGCCGATGGGGCGCGACTCGATGAGGCTCATGTTCACGCCGCGGGTGGCGAACTGCTCGAGCATCTCGAGCAGGCGGCCGGCCTGGTTGTCGGGCAACTCCGCGATGACGCTGGTCTTGTCGGCGCCGGTGCGCACGGGGATGACGCGGCTGCGGCTCACGAGCACGAACCTGGTGACCGCGTTCGGGTTGTCGCCGATGCTCTGCGCCAGCACCTCGACGTCGTAGTGCTCGGTGATGCCGGGCGGGGCGACCGCGGCATCCGCCAGCTCGTTCTCGAACAGGCTGGCCGCCGCCGCCACGTTCGAGGTGGCGGGGATGTGGCCGTGGTCGGGCAGGCGCTTGTCGAGCCAGAGGTGCGTCTGCCCGTAGGCGACCGGATGCGCGTTGACGACCCGCACGTCGGCCAGCGTGGTGCCCGGCCGGGCCACCAGCACGAAGTCGACCGGAACCAGGTACTCGCCGATGATGCGCAGGCCCGGGATGGTGGCCAGCGCGTCCTGCGCCACGCTCACGCCGCCCTCGATGGAGTTCTCGATCGCGATCACGGCTGCGACGCTGCGACCGGTCACCACGTCGTCGAGCGCCTCGCCCACGTTGTTGACCGAGCGCCACACCTTGCCGGCGGCATCCGGCACCTGCTTGAGCGCCGCCTCGGTGAACGTGCCGGCCGGGCCCAGGTACGAGTACGTCTCGGGCTGCGGCATGGTCAGAATCCTAGGGGCGCGGTGCCGAGCCTGCGGAGACCCCGATGCCGGCGACGCGCTGTCGGCTGTCCGGAACCCCGCCGCCGCGTCGAAATGCAGGAGTCGCGGGCGCGGAGGCCCTCGGATCGGCATCAAACCGTCGCCGATCCCGCTCGACTCCTGCATTTCGACGGCGGAGGGCGACCGCATCTGGCGGTCCATCACCTCGGCGGACTGAGCGCTCGACGGCAACCCCGTCGCTGCGCGGCGAGCGGATGCCAGACTGACGCTATGAACGACCGCGCAGGGCAGCCGGCCCAGGCATCCGATCTCGTCGACATCCAGCAGCTGCTGCAGGCCTATTACGACCTCGTGCCCGACGTGAGCGTGCCGGAGCAGCGCGTCGTGTTCGGCACCAGCGGGCATCGCGGGTCGAGCCTCGACGCCGCGTTCAACGAGACGCACATCGCCGCCATCACCCAGGCGATCGTGGAGTACCGGGCCGGGCAGGGGATCACCGGTCCGCTGTTCATCGGCAAGGACACGCACGCGCTGTCGCGCCCGGCGGAGACGACCGCCCTCGAGGTGCTCACCGCGAACGGGGTCGACGCGCGCGTGGACCAGTACGACGAATGGGTGCCGACGCCGGCGCTCAGCCGCGCGATCATCGCCGCGAATCTGCAGGACGTGCCGCCCGCCGACGGCATCGTCATCACCCCGAGCCACAACCCGCCCCGCGACGGCGGCTTCAAGTACAACCCGCCGCACGGCGGACCGGCCGACTCCGACGCGACCACCTGGATCGCGAACCGCGCCAACGAGCTCATCGCCGACGGCAACCGCGACGTCAAGCGCGCGGAGCCGGTCGAGGTCGCCACCTACGACTACCGCGGCGCCTACGTCGCCGACCTCGAGACGATCATCGACATCGAGGCGATCAAGCGGTCCGGGCTGAAGGTGGGCGCCGACCCGCTCGGCGGCGCCAGCGTGCACTACTGGCAGCTCATCGCCGAGCGTTACGGGCTCGACCTGACGGTCGTGAACCCCGAGGTCGACCCGCAGTGGGGGTTCATGACCCTGGACTGGGACGGCAAGATCCGCATGGATCCCTCCTCCCCTTCGGCGATGGCCTCTGTGGTCGCCAAGCGCGGCGACTTCGCGCTGCTTACCGGCAACGACGCCGACGCCGACCGGCACGGCATCGTCACCCCCGACGGGCTCATGAACCCGAACCACTACCTCGCGGTCGCGATCCAGTACCTCTACACCCACCGCCCGAACTGGAGCCCGGATGCCGCCATCGGCAAGACGCTCGTCTCCAGCTCCATGATCGACCGGGTCGCCGCCTCGCTGGGCCGGCGGCTCTGGGAGGTCCCGGTCGGCTTCAAGTGGTTCGTGCCCGGGCTCGTGGACGGATCGGTCGCGTTCGGCGGTGAGGAGAGCGCCGGTGCGAGCTTCCTCGCGCTCGACGGCAGCACCTGGACGACCGACAAGGACGGCATCCTGCTCGCCCTGCTGGCCAGCGAGATCACCGCCGTCACCGGCAAGACGCCGTCGCAGCTGTACGCGGAGCTGGTCGAGCAGTTCGGCGACCCGGCATACGAGCGGGTGGATGCGGCGGCCACCAAGGAGCAGAAGGCCCGCCTCGGCAAGCTCAGCGGCGACGACATCGCCGCCACCGAACTCGCCGGCGATCCCATCACGGCCAAGCTCAGCCACGCACCCGGCAACGGCGCGGCGATCGGCGGCGTGAAGGTCACCACCGAGCACGCCTGGTTCGCAGCCCGGCCGAGCGGCACCGAGGACGTGTACAAGATCTACGCGGAATCGTTCAAGGGCCCGGAGCACCTGAAGCATGTGCAAGCCGAGGCGAAGCAGATCGTGGACGCGGCGCTGGCCGGTTAGCCCGCGTAGCCCGGGGCGGGCGGCAGCCCGAAGTACTCCTCGAGGGTGGTGATGCCGCGCTGGTGCATGTCGGTCGCGGTCTCGACGCCCACGTAGCGGAAGTGCCACGGCTCGTAGGCGTAGCCGGTGATTCCGGTCTTGTCGGCCGGGTACCGCAGGATGAAGCCGAACCGCCACGAGTTCGCCGCGCCCCACTGCGCGGCCTTGGTCTCGGCGAAGCACTCCTCGAGCGAGCAGTAGGCGGGCACGCTGGCGATGTCGATCGCGAGGCCGGTCTGGTGCTCGGAGTGCCCGGGCCGCGCGCTGACCAGGTCGGCCTGCGCCTGCCCGAGCTGGTTGACCCAGCCGTTGTAGGTGCTGACCTGGCTGGAGTAGCTGCGGAAGCCGCTGATCGACTCCATCTCCTCACCGGTCTCGGCGAGGAACGCGGCGAACATCTGCTCGACCGCGGTCGCCGCATCCGCCCGCATGTCGTACGCGCCGTACGGCACCTGCGGGGCGCGCAGATCCGGCGGGTAGTAGTCGGCCGGGTTCAGAGGCCGCAGCTTGTTGACGACCACGGTGTAGCTGTTCGGGTCGTCGATGCCGCCCGATGGCGGGGCGGGCGGAGGCTCGGGCGCGGGCTCCTCGGTGGGGGTCGGCTCCGGGGTGGGCGTGGGCGTCGGGGTCGGGGTGGGCGTCGCGGTTCGTGATGCCGAGGGCGTGGGGGCCGGCTGCGGCTCGCCCTCGCGCGGGCTCAGCACCACGAACGCGACGACGACGGCGATGATGGCGACCGCCGCGATGATCGAGGCGACCACGATGGTCCGGCGCAGCCGCACCTCGCGCGAGAGCGGGGGCTTGGGCTCGGACACGCTCCGATCCTAGGGCTGGCGATCACGGGATCGACCAGAACACCGCGTAACCGTTCGGGTCGTCGGCGAGCGCCGTCTCGAGGTCGCGGTAGGTGCTGTCGACGTTGTGACCGACCATCAGGATGCGCGGCTCCCCGCCCTCCCACTCGATCGCCGAGACGATCTGGGCGTGGTTGAAGAAGCCGTTGCCCTCCCAGTCCATGAGCACGACGTCGCCGACCTTCACCTGGTCGGCCTGGTACTGGTCCAGCCGGGTGGCACCGAGCTCGGGATGCCCCTGCAGCCAGGTGTCGAAATCGGGTGCGTACACGAACGGCGACGCCCAGTCGCGCTGCGCGTCGTTGAACCACTCCGGCGTCGTCTGCCAGCCGCGGGCCACGAGCGTCTGGCTGACGAAGTTCATGCAGTCGCCGCCCCAGACGTTGAAGTCGCCGTATGCGGCGGTGTTGTACGAATCCCAGTGGGCGAACGCGTACTGCAGCTGCTCGTCCACCGCGGTGCGCACCTCGTAGCCGTGCACCGCGTCCGTTCCGATCGCCTGCGACCCCGCCCATGCCGTGATGTCGACCGTCTCGGGGGCGTAGTCGACGGCATTGGGCACGACGACCTCGACGGCGCCGTTCGTCGCCGACACCGCCACGGCATCCTGCTCGCCGAACGTCACGTTCGTGATCGCGCTGAGGTTCTCGCCGGTGAGCACCAGCGTCTCGCCGCCGGCGAGCGCGCCCGTGCTGTCGGCCACGGGGTCGAGCAATGGAGGCGGCGACGCCACGGTGCGGGCCGCGTCGGCTCGCGGGATGACGAGCGCGACCAGGATGCCCAGCAGCACCCATATCGCCATCGTCCGCCACCGCATCCCCCAACGGTATGAAGCGCGCCTCTGACATCCCTGAGCGCCGAGGAGACTCCCGCGGGAGTACGCGCCGCGGTTGCCGACAGCGTGCGGCGGGTGTAAATTTGCAGTCTCCGCAAGTTTTTCAGCCGACCGTTCTCCCGGCCGGGCCGCTCAGCATGACAGGACACAGGCCCATGAGCACCGACACCAGACCCAAACGGCAGACCGCCCGCGAGCGGGCGCAGCAGATCGCCGACAACGGCGGCGTCATGACGCACCGCCAGATCCTCTTCGTCATCTTCGGCCTGATGGCCGCGATGTTCCTCTCCTCCCTCAACCAGACCGTCGTCGGCACCTCGATGCGCACCATCGCCGACGACCTGCACGGCTTCGACCAGCAGGCGTGGGTGACCACCGCGTTCCTCATCGTCTCGACCGTGACGACGCCGATCTACGGCAAGCTCAGCGACATCTTCGGCCGCCGGCTGCTGTTCATCATCGCGATCGTCATCTTCCTCATCGGCTCGCTGCTCTCGGCGTTCTCGATGGAGATGTGGCAGCTCGCCGTCTACCGCGGCATCCAGGGCCTCGGCGCCGGCGGCCTCATGGCGCTGCCCCTCGCCGTGCTCGGCGACATCCTCGCCCCTCGCGAGCGCGCCAAGTACCAGGGCTACTTCCTCGCCGTGTTCGGCATCTCGAGCGTCGTCGGCCCGCTCATCGGCGGCCTGTTCGCCGGCGCCGACCAGATCCTGTTCATCGAGGGCTGGCGCTGGGTGTTCCTGATCAACATCCCCGTCGGCGTCATCGCGCTGGCCATGGTGGTCGCATTCCTGCACCTGCCGCACCGCGAGCGCGGCCACGCCCGCATCGACTGGTGGGGCGTCGCCACCGTGATCATCGCGATCGGCTCGATCCTGCTCGTGGCCGAGCAGGGGCGCGAATGGGGCTGGGGCTCCCCGCTGTCCATCACGTTCTACGTCCTCGGCGGTCTCGGCCTGATCGCCTTCATCCTGGTGGAGCACCGGATGGGCGACGACGCGCTCATCCCGCTCAAGCTGTTCCGGTCATCCACCTTCTCGATGGCGACCGTGCTCGGCGTGCTCGTCGGCTTCGGGATGTTCGGCGCCATGATGACCCTGCCGCTGTACCTGCAGCTCGTGAACGGCGCGACGCCGACCGAGTCGGGCTGGTTCATGATCCCGATGATCGTCGGCCTGATGATCTCGTCCATCGCCAGCGGCCAGCTCATCGCCCGCACCGGCAAGTACCGCATCTACCCGATCATCGGCACCGCGATGCTCGCCGGCGGGTTCTTCTTCCTCACCTTCTCGTCGTACGACAAGCCGCTCTGGTTCACCATGATCGGGATGCTGATCGTCGGCCTCGGACTGGGCCAGCTCATGCAGACCCTCACGCTGGCCAGCCAGAACGCAGTCGGCCCGAGGGACATCGGCGTGGCCACCAGCGCGTCCACGTTCTTCCGGCAGGTCGGCGGCACCCTCGGCGTCGCGGTGATCTTCTCCGTGCTGTTCTCGCGGATCCCCACCGCCGTCGCCGACGCCTTCGCCAAGCCGGCGCTGCTCGCCGACCTGCAGGCCGCCTCGCAGGATCCGGCCGTGCTCGCCGACCCGGCCAACCAGGGCGTCCTGCAGCTGCTGCAGACCGCGCAGAGCGGCGGCGAGGTCGGCGACGCCCTCAACGGCGACACGTCGTTCCTCGTCGGAGCCGACCCGCGCCTCATCGCACCGTTCCTCGACGGATTCGCCAACGCATCCGTCACCGTGTTCTGGGTGGGCGCGATCGTCGTGGCCATCGCCTTCGTGCTGAGCTTCTTCCTCAAGGCGACCCCGCTGCGCGAGCGCTCCGCGATCCAGGAGAGCGCCGCCGAGCAGGCCGAGTTGGAAGCCCGCCGCGCGGCCGACATCAGCGGGGCGATGGTGGGGCCGCAGCTCGACACCGACGAGCGTGGCTCCCGCTCCTAGCTCGCACTCGATGAGGCGCCACTTCAGACGAGTTGAGGCGGCCCGGCGCCGTCGCAAGTGGCGCCTCATCGAATAACGGGAGCGGGGAGCGGCGCTACACCGACGCCGCGACGTACAGCACCCGATCGGAGCCCACGAGATCCTCGGCGGTCACCACGCGCGACCCGATGCGCCCGCGCATGACCCCGCCGAGCGCGCGCACGGCGCAGGCCGTGATGACACCCTCGGGCGTGCCGCCGGTTCCGAGGGCGAGATCCACGCCCGACCCGCGCGTCGCCGCGGCGACGCCGGCCGCGATGTCGCCCTCGCCGACGATGGTGACGGATGCGCCGGCCGCCCGCAGCGCGGAGACCAGCGGCACGTGACGCGGCTTGTCGAGCACGATCACACGAGGTGGATGCCCGAGCGCGGCGGCCAGCGCGGGCACCAGCGCTGAGGGCGGCTCGGCCAGGTCGACGCCGCGCACGTGCGTCACGGCTTTGTCCATGTAGAACTCCCGACCCGGGTCGAGCATGGTGCCGCGCGGCGCCAGCGCCAGCACGCAGATCGAGCCCGGGATGCCCTCCGCGACCAGGCGGGTGCCGTCCAGCGGGTCGACCGCGACGTCGCAGGCGGGGCCCGACCCGTCGCCCAGCCGCTCGCCGTTGGCCAGCATGGGCGCCGCATCCTTCTCGCCCTCGCCGATGACGACCGTCCCGTCGAAGGGCGCGTCGCGCAGCACCGAGCGCATCGCCGCGACCGCGGCCGCGTCGGCGGCGAGCTTGT
>DATMVL010000182.1:0-16524 GCA_035563175.1 Rhodoglobus sp.
AGCCGCGGCGGGAGCGGCAGCCGGTGCGGCCTTCGGGTTGGCGGCCTTGCGGGCGGCCTTCTCGTCGGCGACCTTCTGAGCCGCGGCGCGCTGGGCGATGCCGGCCTCGGCCCGCAGCACCTTGGTGCGCATGACGGCCTCGGAGAGCTTCAGCTGGCGGTCGAGCTCCTGGGTCGATGCCGAGGTCGCCGTGAAGTTGACGACGGCGTAGATGCCCTCGGTCTTCTTGTCGATCTCGTACGACAGGCGCCGGCGTCCCCAGATGTCGACGTTGTCGATCGAGCCGCCATCGTTGCGGATGACGTTGAGGAACTTGTCGAGGCTCGGAGCCACGGTGCGCTCATCGATCTCGGGATCGAGGATGACCATGAGTTCGTACTGGTGCGTCATGAACCCACCTCCTTCGGACTAGAACGGTCACCGCCGATCTGACGGTGACAGGAGGGTGTAGACGGTCGTCCGCGTGCGGACAACCTGTACATGCTAGAGGATCAGCGCTGCTTCCACCAGGTGAGCAGCCGGCCCTCGGCCTCCTCGGCGGGCAGCGGACCCTCGTCCAGACGCAGCTCGAGCAGGAATCGGTAGGCGGCCCCGACATCGGGACCGGGCTTCAGGCCCAGGATGCGCATGATCGCCTCGCCGTCGAGGTCCGGCCGGATCGCCTCCAGCTCCTCCTGCTCTTGCAGCGTCGCGATGCGCACCTCCAGATCGGAGTAGGCGGTGGCCAGCCGGTCGGCCTTGCGGCGGTTGCGGGTGGTGACGTCGGCCCGGGTGAGGATGTGCAGGCGCTCCAGCAGCGGGCCGGCGTCGCGCACGTACCGGCGCACCGCCGAATCGGTCCAGGCACCGTCGGTGTAGCCGAAGAAGCGCAGGTGCAGCTCGATCAACCGGCTGACCGCGGCGATCGTGTCGTTGTCGAAGCGCAGCGCGCGCATCCGCTTGGTCGCCAACTTCGCCCCGACCACGTCGTGGTGGTGGAACGTGACGACGCCGCCGCCCTCGATGCGCCGCGTCGCCGGTTTGCCGATGTCGTGCAGCAGCGCCGCGAGCCGCAGCACGAGGTCGACGTCATGGCCGCGCTCGCCCTCGAGATCGATCGCCTGGCGCAGCACCGTGAGGCTGTGCTCGTAGACGTCCTTGTGGTGGGCGTGCTCGTCCTGCTCCAGCCGCAGCGCGGGCACCTCCGGCAGCACCAGCTGTGCGAGCCCGGTGTCGACGAGCAGCCGGATGCCCGGCACCGGGTCGGGCGTCCGCAGCAGCTTGATCAGCTCATCCCTGATCCGCTCCGCGCTCACGATGTCCAGCCGCGACCCCAGCCGCTCCATGGCTGCGACGGTGGCGTCGTCGGCGGTGAAACCGAGCTGCGCGGTGAACCTCGCCGCGCGCAGCATGCGCAGCGGGTCGTCGCCGAACGACACCTCGGGCGAGCTCGGGGTGGTGATGCGGCCGGCGAGCAGGTCGTCGAGACCGTTCGACGGGTCGACGAGCCGGCGGTCCGGCAGCCGCAGCGCCATCGCGTTGACCGTGAAGTCGCGCCGCGCCAGGTCGCCCTCGAGGGAGTCGCCGAACGCGACCACCGGCTTGCGGGTCTCGCCGTCGTACTCGTCGGCGCGGTACGTGGTGATCTCGACGTTCTCGCCCTGCACCCGTGCCGCGATCGTGCCGAACTCGCGACCGACGTCCCACTGGGCGTCGGAGATGGGCGTGACGATGCGCAGGATGTCGTCGGGCCGGGCGTCGCTGGTGAAGTCGAGGTCGGTGACGGCACGGCCGAGCAGCGCATCCCGCACCGGACCGCCGACCAGCGCCAGCTCGTGCCCAGCCGCACGGAAGGCGTCGGCGAGCGCCGACACCGGACCGGAGGCGGCGAGCGCCTCGAGCCGCTGCACGCCCTGCGCGACGTTCACCATGGTCATCCAGCATGGCACGCTGCCGCACGTCCTCCGGGCGCTCAGCCTTCAGTGAATAGACTGCCGTCATGCTGGCCGAGCGGATCCCGGAGGTTCGCCCATGCCGCTGAAGGCCCTGCGCGCGGTGCTGGCCGCCGGTCTCGGCATCGCGGCCGTCGCCGCCGGCGCCGCACCGGCATCCCTCGCCGCCACGGACGGGCCGACCCGGCTGGCCGTGGCCGTGCCGCTGGTGGTGCCGCCCACCGACACTGGACTGATCGAGGCGACGGCGCTCACGCAGTACACCCGCGAGGGCGGCCTGCTCGACCGCCAGCTCGACGCGCTCGAGGGGCGGCAGGTGGCGATCGGCGTCGATCCGCGCATCATCGCCTCGATCCGGGTGCTCGGCTCGGCGGCGCCGGAGACGGCGACCGCCTGGCTGGAGCGGCTGGATGCGCTGACGAACCAGACCTTCCCGCTCGCCTACGCCGACACCGACCTCGCCCTCGTCACCCAGGCCGGCGCGCCAGCGGTGCCCGGCGCCGAGGGCTTCGCGTTCGCGATCGACCCCGCCGCCTTCGCGCCGCCCGTCGAGGGCACTCCGACCCCGACCCCGACGGCGACGCCGGACCCGTTGGAGCCGCCGCCACTGCCCGACGCGACCGCGGTCACCGCCTGGGAGTACACCCTCGACGCCGTCGCCTGGCCCCGTGACGACACCGTCGTCGCGGGCGACCTGCCGCGCTTCGCCGCCTCCGGATACGAGAGCGCGATCGTCTCGTCCGGCAACCTGACGCGCGAGGACGAGAGCGGGGCGGCGGTCGTCGACGGCTTCCGGGTCGCCGTCTCGGATGCCGCGATCTCGGCCGCGCTGCGGCAGGCCGTCGGCTCGGCCGAGTACGACATCGGCGCCGTGATCGCCGCCGCGAGCGCTACCGGCGACGACGGCACCGTGCTCGCCACCATGGACCGGTCCGTGCCGATGAGCACCGACCGGCTCGCGGCCGTGCTCGACGCGCTCGCCGCCGATCCTGGTGTGGAGCTCGTGCCGCTCTCGCAGGTGCTCGGCGAGGCGGCCGCTGCGGCGTCGATCGCCGACCGCCCCGAACCGGCGGACCGCGTGCGGCTCGCCGCCGCGCTGCTGGAATCCGATGCGGCGACCGCGCGATTCGCCACGGTGGCCACCGACCCGGCGGCCATCACCGACCCGGAACGGCTTCGGATGCTGGCGCTGCTGTCGAACGCGTGGGCCGCCAACGGCGAGGGCTGGGCATCGGCCGCGGCCGATGCGGTCGCAGTCGGCGACGCCCTGCGCGACTCGGTGCAGATCGCATCGCAGAGCACGCTCAACCTGCTGGGCGATCAGCGCACCTCGCTGCCGGTGCCGATCAGCAACGCTCTCGACCAGGAGGTCACCGTCTACGTGACCGTCCGCCCCACGACGGCGCGGCTCTCCGTCGGCGAGGAGCGGGTCGCGGTGACGGTGCCGGCGCAGTCGCAGGCGAACGCCCTGGTCCCCGTGCAGGCGATCACCAACGGCAGCGTCTACGTGCGGGTGACGCTCACCAGCGGCGCGGGCATCGACATCGGCGATCAGCGGTTCGTGCAGATGAACGTGCAGGCGGGCTGGGAGACCCCGGTCGTGGTCGTGGTCGCGATCCTGGTGTTCGCCGTCTTCGTGGTCGGCATCGTGCGCACGATCCTGCGGCGACGCCGGGAGCGTGCGGAGGCGGCGGGATGACCGACCCCTCCCTCGGCGAGA
Source organism: Rhodoglobus sp. (assembly GCA_035563175.1). GTDB lineage: Bacteria > Actinomycetota > Actinomycetes > Actinomycetales > Microbacteriaceae > Rhodoglobus. The sequence continues at coordinate 3,652 of DATMVL010000182.1, forward strand.
CCGAGGCGACCTCGGCGACGACCTCCGCCATCCCGGTGCAGAAGGCGGGGTCGGCGCGCACGAGCGTCGGTCGCGCCAGCGCGATCCTGGCCTCGGGCACCCTCGTGTCGCGCGTACTGGGCTTCGTCAACGCCGCCGTGCTCGCCCACGCGATCGGCACGTTCGCCGCGGCCGACGCGTTCTCGCTCGCGAACCAGCTGCCGAACAACATCTACTCCCTCGTCGCCGGCGGCCTGCTGAGCGCCGTGATCGTGCCGCAGATCGTCAAGGCGGGCCTGCACGACGACGGGGGGCAGCGGTTCGTGAACCGGCTCGTCACGCTCGGGGTGAGCCTGTTCATCCCGATCACGGTCGTCGCCGTGCTGTGCGCGCCGCTGCTCACCCGGCTCTACGGTGCCGGCCGAGCCGACGAGGCGACGCTGCAGCTCGCCACCCTGTTCGCCTACTGGTGCCTGCCGCAGATCCTGTTCTACGCGCTCTACAGCCTGGTCGGCGAGACGCTGAACGCCCGTGGCGTGTTCGGCCCGTTCACCTGGGCGCCGGTGGTCAACAACGTGGTCGTGATCGGCGGCACCGTGCTGTTCATGTCGCTGTTCGGCGGCGATCCGGCCCATCGCGACCCGGCGGGCTGGAGCGGCGCCGAGATCTCGCTGCTGGGCGCCTTCACCACCGGCGGCATCGCCGCGCAGGCGCTCGTGCTGTTCCTGTTCTGGCGGCGGGCCGGGCTGCGGTTCCGTCCGGACTTCCGCTGGCGGGGGGTGGGCCTCGGCGACACCGGCCGCGCGGCCGCGTGGGTGTTCGGCATCTTCCTCGTCAGCCAGGTCGGGGGCGTGGTGGAGACGAACGTGGCGCTCAGCGCATCCGGCGAGAATCAGGCATCGGTGACCGTGCTGCGCTACGCCTGGCTGATGTTCATGCTGCCGCACTCGGTGGCGACGGTCTCGATCGTCACCGCCTACTTCACGCGGATGAGCGAGCACGTGCGCGACGGCGACCTGCCTTCGGTGCGACGCGACCTGGTCTCCGCGCTGCGCCTGGTGCTGCTGATCATGGTGTTCTCCGCAGTCGGCCTCGCCGTGCTCGCCTACCCGTTCAGCGCCCTGGTGCTGCCGAGCTACGACAGCATCGCCGCCACCGCGCCGGTGTACATGGCCTACCTGCTCGGGCTGGTCTCGTTCACCGTGTTCTTCGTGCTGCTGCGCGTCTACTACGCGCTCGACCTGGTGCGCGTCGCGTTCTTCATCCAGATCGCGCAGACCGCGTTCTACTGCCTGGCCTGCCTCCTCATCGACACCCTCGTGCCCGACCGGTGGGTCGCCATCGCGCTCGCCCTGGCTCTGGGCGCGGCGCTCACGCTGCAGGCGGTGCTGTCGGCGTTGTTCCTCGTGAGACCACTCGGCGGGGTGGGCACCCGCGAGGTGACGCTGCAGGGTCTGTGGTTCCTCGGGGCGGCGCTGCCCGCAGCGGCTGCCGGCGTCGGGCTGCTCGCCCTGCTCGGCGGCGTCTCCGAGGGCGCCTTCCCGGTGAGCAGCCCCGTTGGCGGCGCCGTCACCATGGTGATCGCAGGCGGCGTCATGGCGGTGGTCTACGCCGCCGTGCTCTGGGTCACCCGGAACCCGGAGCTGCGGGCCGCGGCCGCCCCGGTGCTGGGGCGCCTGCGCCGGCGCTGACGCTCCCGGCTCGCGGAATACCCGCGAACTAGGATGTGTTGCACCTGTCGTGCTAGTCGAGGAGCGGAACGTGCGCCAGCTCATCATCATCGGTTCCGGCCCGGCCGGGTACACCGCAGCGATCTACGCGGCCCGTGCCAGCCTCGCGCCGCTGCTCATCGCGTCGTCGGTGGAGGCGGGCGGAGAGCTGATGAAGACCACCGAGGTCGAAAACTACCCCGGTTTCGCCGAGGGCATCCAGGGCCCCGAGCTCATGATGGCCATGCAGGCCCAGGCCGAGCGATTCGGTACCGAGATCGTGCTCGACGACGTCGTGCAGCTCGAGCTCGAGGGTGACGTCAAGCGCGTGCACCTCGGCAACGGCGACGTGCACGAGGCGCTCGCCGTGATCTTCGCCACCGGATCGGCGTACCGCAAGCTCGGTCTGCCCGACGAGGAGCGGATGAGCGGCCACGGCGTCTCGTGGTGCGCCACCTGCGACGGCTTCTTCTTCCGCCAGAAGACCATCGCCGTCGTCGGCGGCGGCGACTCGGCGATGGAGGAGGCCACCTTCCTCACCAAGTTCGCCGACAAGGTCTACGTCATCCACCGCAAGGACAGTCTGCGCGCCTCGAAGGCGATGCAGGAGCGCGCGTTCAGCAACCCGAAGATCGAGTTCCTCTGGAACAAGGAGGTCTCGCGCATCTACGGAGACGAGCTGGTGACCGGCATCGGCATCACCGACACCGTCGACGGCAGCGAGACCACCATCGACCTGGCCGGCCTGTTCATCGCGATCGGCGCCGACCCGCGCACGCACCTCGTGCACGGCCAGCTGGAGCTCAACGCGGACGGCACCGTCGCCGTGCAGGGCCGCAGCTCGCGCACCAACCTGCCGGGCGTGTTCGCGGCCGGCGACGTGATCGACCCGACCTACCGGCAGGCGGTGACGGCGGCGGCCTCCGGCACCGTCGCGGCCCTCGATGCCGAGCACTACCTGGCGGCGCTCCCCAAGTCGGTCCTGGCTTCGGCCGAGACCGAGCCCGCCGCAGTCTGAATCCCACGAGAGAAGGAATCGCAATGTCCGCAGCCAAGGACGTCACCGACGCCACATTCACCGACGAGGTGCTCAACTCGAAGGACACCATCATGGTGGACTTCTGGGCCGAGTGGTGCGGCCCGTGTCGCGCGGTCTCGCCGATCCTGGACGCCATCGCGCAGGAGAACGCCGACAAGATCAAGGTCGTCAAGCTCAACGTCGACGACAACCCGCAGATGGCGATGAAGTACCAGATCACCTCGATCCCCGCCATGAAGGTGTTCCGCGGCGGCGAGGTCGTCAAGACCGTGATCGGCGCCAAGCCGAAGCCGGCCCTCGAGGCCGACCTGGCGGAGTTCCTGGCGTAGCCAACCCCGACCGACTGGCTCGCGAAGGCCCTCACCCCGATCGGGTGGGGGCCTTTCGCATGCCCGCCCGCATATCCTGGTCGGATGACCAGCCAGGGCACCAATCTCGACCAGTGGTACGGGCACTACGCGGAACGCACCGCCGGCCTCGCCGCCTCCGAGGTCCGCGCCCTGTTCGCCGTCGCCTCCCGGCCCGAGGTGGTGTCGCTCGCCGGCGGCATGCCGTATGTCTCCGCGCTGCCGAAAGAGCTGGTCAGCAACGCAATCGAGCGGGTGATGCGCGACGCCGGCCCGGTCGCGATGCAGTACGGGTCGGGTCAGGGGATGCCCGCCCTGCGCGAGCACATCCTCGACGTCATGGCGCTCGAGGGCATCCGCGCCGGGGTCGACGACATCGTGGTCACCACCGGATCGCAGCACGCGCTGGAGCTCATGACCAAGCTCTTCGTCGACCCGGGCGACGTGGTGCTCGCCGAAGGCCCGAGCTACGTGACCGCGATCACGGTGTTCAAGTCGTTCCAGGCCGACGTGCGGCACGTGCCCATGGACGAGTTCGGGCTCATCCCCCAGGCCCTCCGCGAGACGATCGCCCGTGTGAAGGCGGAGGGCGGCCGCATCAAGTTCCTCTACACGGTGCCGACCTTCAACAACCCGGCGGGTGTGACGCTGACCTGGCAGCGCCGGCTCGAGATCCTCGAGCTGTGCCGGGCCGAGGGCATCCTCGTGCTCGAGGACAACCCGTACGGCCTGCTGTACTTCGACGGTCCGCCGCCGCACGCGATGCGCTCGGTCGAGGAGGAGGGCGTCGTCTACCTCGGTACCTTCTCGAAGACGCTCGCGCCGGGCTTCCGGGTCGGCTGGGCGCTGGCGCCGCACGCGATCCGCGAGAAGCTGGTGCTGGCCAACGAGGCCGCGATCCTCTCCCCCAGCTCGTTCTCGCAGCACATCATCGCCGAGTACCTCTCCACCGCCGACTGGCGCGGTCAGATCGACACCTTCCGCGGCGTCTACCGCGAACGGCGCGACGCGATGCTCACCGCGCTCGACGACTACCTGCCGGACCTGTCGTGGACGCATCCCACCGGCGGCTTCTACGTCTGGGTCACCCTGCCCGACAACCTCGATTCCAAGTCGATGCTGCCGCGTGCGGTGAAGGAGCTCGTGGCGTACACGCCCGGCACCGCGTTCTACGCCGACGGCTCGGGCCGCAACCGCATCCGCCTGTCGTTCTGCTATCCGACCCCCGACTTCATCCGAGAGGGCATCCGCCGCCTGTCGACGGTGATCAACGGCGAGCTCGAGCTGCTGAGCACGTTCAGCCAGACCGAGCCGCTGCCGATGCTGCGGCCGGAGCGCTCGTACCACAACCCCCCGGCGAACCTCGGCTGATGGCGACGAAGGTCCTCGTCCTCGCGGGCGGCATCTCACACGAACGCGACGTGTCCCTGCGCTCGGGTCGCCGGGTCGCCGACAGCCTGCTCGCGCACGGCATCCAGGTCGAGCTCCGCGATCCCGACGCGACGCTGCTGCACTACCTGCGCGAGACCCGCCCCGACGTGGTGTGGCCGGCGCTGCACGGCGCGAGCGGTGAGGACGGCGCCCTCCGCGGGCTGCTCGACTTCATCGGCATCCCGTACGTGGGCTCCCGCGCCGACGCCGCGCGCCTGGCCTGGGACAAACCGACCGGCAAGACGGTCGCGGGCCGCGCCGGGGTGCGCACGCCGGCATCCATCACCCTCCCCCGGGACGCGTTCCGGGAGCTCGGCGCCAACGGGATCCTGGAGGAGATATCGGATGAGTTCTCCGGCCCGCTGGTGGTCAAGCCCGCCCAGGGCGGCTCGGCACAGGGGGTCACCATCGTCGAGGACCGGTCGCTGCTGCCCCGGGCCATGGTCGACGCGTACACCTACTGGGATGTGGTGCTCATCGAGCAGCGGATCACCGGCACCGAGATCGCGATCGGCATCATCGACAGCGGAGACGGGCCGGTCGCGCTGCCGGCGGTCGAGATCGAGCCGCGCTCCGGCGTCTACAGCTTCGAGGCCCGCTACAACGCCGGCGAGACCCGCTTCTACGTTCCCGCACGCGTCTCGGACGAGATCGCGGAGCGTGCCGCGCAGGCCGCGCTGACCGCCCATTCAGCGCTCGGATTGCGGCACCTGTCGCGGGTCGACCTCATCGTCGACGGCGCGGGCACCCCGTGGTTCCTCGAGGCCAACGTGCTGCCGGGGCTCACCGAGACCTCGATCCTGCCGCAGGCCCTCGAGGCCGCCGGCCACGACCTGGGCTGGGTGTACTCGGCCCTCGCCGACGCCGCGATCGCCGAGTCGCGCTAGGCCAGCGGCTCCTCGCCGATCTCCTCGAGGATGCGGCGCAGGTCGCCGACGGTCGCGAACTCGATCACGAGCTGGCCCTTGGTGGCGCCGAGCGTGACCTTCACGCGGGTGTTCAGCCGGTCGCCGAGGCGCTCCGCGATCTCGTCGAGCTGACCCTGGCGTCCGCCCGCCTTCGGCTTCACGCGCTTGGGCTTGGGTCCGCCCTGACCGGCGGCGGCCTCGGCGGCGCGCACCGACAGGTCCTCGTTCACGATCTTGTCGGCCAGGCGCTCCATGGCCTCCGGGTCGCCGGTCGACAGGATGGCCCGGGCGTGCCCCGCCGTCAGCACGCCGGCGGCGACACGGCTCTGCACGCCCGTCGGCAGCCGCAGCAGCCGCAGGGTGTTGGTGATCTGCGGGCGTGACCGGCCGATGCGCTCGGCCAGCTGCTCCTGGGTGATCCCGAAGTCGGCGAGCAGCTGCTGATACGCCGACGCCTCCTCGAGCGGGTTCAGGTTGGCCCGGTGCAGATTCTCGAGCAGGGCATCCCGCAGCATGTCCTCGTCGGCGGTGCTGCGCACCACCGCGGGGATGGTCTCGAGACCGACGGCCTTGGACGCCCGGAGGCGCCGCTCCCCCATGATGAGCTCGTATCTCGCCCCGTCGGCGCCGTCAGCCAGTGGCCGCACCACGATGGGCTGCAGCACGCCGACCTCGCGGATGGAGACGATGAGCTCGTCGAGCTCCTCCTGCCGGAACTCGGTGCGGGGCTGCTTCGGGTTCGGCACGATGTCGTGCGGCGAGATCTGCGCGAGCCGCGCGCCCGGCACGGTCATGAGCGCCTCTCGATCGCCGCCGCTCTCCGGGAAGAACACGTCGACGGGGCTCTTGCTCGCCTCGTCGGTGCTGGGGATGAGGGCGCCGATCCCCCGGCCGAGGCCGGTGCGCTTCGTGGTCGCCATCAGTCGCGAACCCCGCGGCGGGCGATCTCGGCGGCGGCCTCGAGGTACGACAGCGATCCGGGTGAGCCCTCGTCGTAGCTGATGACGCTCTGGCCGTAGCTGGGCGCCTCGGAGATGCGGACCGATCGCGGGATCACGGTGTTGAGGGTCTCCTTCGGGAAGTGCTGGCGCACATCCTGCACCACCTGCTGGGCGAGGTTCGTGCGCGCGTCGAACATGGTGAGCAGGATGGTCGAAACGCGCAGCTGTGGATTCAGGTGCCGCTCGATCAGCTGGATGTTGTTGAGCAGCTGGCTCAGCCCCTCCAGCGCGTAGTACTCGCACTGGAACGGGATGAGCACCTCGCGCGCGGCGACGAACGCGTTGATCGTCAGCAGGCCGAGCGACGGCGGGCAGTCGATGAACACGTAGTGGAACGGCTCCGGCGAATCCGCGAGGAACCGGTCGAGCGCCGTGCGCAGGCGCTGCTCGCGAGCCACGAGCGAGACCAACTCGATCTCGGCGCCCGCGAGGTGGATCGTCGCCGGAACGCAGTAGAGCGCGTCGAACTCCGGGCTCTTCTGCACGACCTCGTGCATCTCCTCGTCGCCCACGATGACGTCGTACACGCTCACCGTCTCGGATCGGTGCTCGACGCCGAGCGCGGTCGACGCGTTGCCCTGCGGGTCGAGGTCGATCACGAGCACCCGGGCGCCGGCGCGGGCCAGCGCGGCGGCGAGGTTCACCGTGGTGGTCGTCTTGCCGACGCCGCCCTTCTGGTTCGCGACGGTGAAGACCCGGGGCGCGTCCGGCAGCGGCACGTTCTCCGCCAACAGGATCTGCCGTCTCCGGGTGATGTCGGCGACCTCTTTCGCGAGCGGAGTCGAGTCGTCGTACTGCGTGGTCACAGGGTGGTCCCTTTGCGATGTTTCACGTGAAACGTTGGAGGTGAGGCGAGGGCCTCCGAAGCGGTCAACCCACTGTAGCCCGAAAGACGCGAGTGACCTCCGGGGCGATGCCCTCCCCCAGCACGAGCACCTCGACGTCGGTCAACCGGGCCTTGCGGATCGCCTTCTGCGCCGTTTCGATCTCCTCCGCGACGCGCGCGCCCTTCATCAGAAGCAGCTGCCCGCCCGCGCGGACGAGCGGGGCGGTGATCGGGATGAGCTTGCCCAGAGCGCTCACCGCACGCGCGGTGACCTGGTCGAGCGGGGACGACGGCGCGACCTCCTCGGCCCTCCCGCGGAGCACCTCGACGTTCTCGAGGCCGAGCCGGTCCGACTCGGCGCGCAGCCAGTCGGTGCGCCGCTCCATCGGCTCGATGAGCACGAGGCGCACATCCGGGCGCGCGATGGCCAGCACCAGCCCGGGCAGGCCCGCGCCGCTGCCGACGTCGCCGACTCGCCCGGGCATCAGCAGCGGGGCGACGAGCGCGCAGTTGACGAGATGCCGCGACCAGAGCCGCGGCAGCTCCAGCGGACCGATCAGTCCGAGCTCCTCGCCGTACCGCTCGAGGTCAGCGGCGAAGCGGCGAGCCAACTCGATGCGGTCGCCGAACAGCTCGGCCGCGACCGGTGGTTCAGTCTCGAGCGACATGTTTCACGTGAAACATCAGGACGGGCGGATGACCGTGTGGCGGTCGCGCCCCTCACCCTCCGACTCCGACACGTAGCCGCGCTCGGCGACCAGGTCGTGCACGAGCTTCCGCTCGTAGGAGGACATCGGCGGCAGCGCCGCGGACGACGCACCCTCCTGCAGTCGCAGCACCGCGGCATCCACCAGAGCGGAGAGCTCGTCGGCGCGGGCATCGCGCGACCCGCCGATGTCCAGGATCAGGCGGGAGTAGGCACCGGTCTTCACCTGGACGGCGATGCGGGCGAGCTCCTGCAGCGCCGCCACCGTGTCGGGCTTCGACAGCACGCGCAGCTCGTCGCCCTCCGCCGTGACGGAGATGTAGGCACGCCCCGCGCGCACGTCGATCTCGAGGTCGCCGTCGAGGTCGGCGATGTCGAGCAGCTCCTCGATGTAGTCGGCCGCGACGTCGCCCTCCTGTTCGAGCTGTCCGGGCGTCGGCGCCTCGGCGGTCTGGGTCGCGTCTGCGGTCTCGGTCACGTCGGTCACTTCTTCCCCGTCTGCTTCTTGGCGCGGTTCTTGCCCATGGGCTGCTGGCGCTGGGCGGGCTTGGGCGGCTCGGCGACCGCGACGGCCCCGCCGCTCTCGGTGGTCTCCTCGGGCAGGCCGCGGCGCTGACGCTTGCGGGCCAGGCGAGCCTCGCGAGCGAGGGCGGCCTCGGAACCGGGCGTCGGCATGTTCCGGATCACCAGGAACTGCTGACCCATGGTCCAGAAGTTCGAGACCAGCCAGTAGAACATCACGCCGAGCGGGAACGTGAAGCCGGAGAACGCGAAGACCAGCGGCAGCAGGTACAGCAGGATGCGCTGCTGGCGGTACATCGGCGAGGCCTTCATCTCGGCCGACTGGTTCTTCGACATGATCTGCAGCTGCGTGATGAACTGCGACCCGGTCATGAGCACGACCATGATCACCGCGATGATCTGCACCACCGGGGTCGAGGCGTTGGAGAACGACTCGTGCAGCGGTGCGATGCCGAACAGCGAGGCGTTGCCGAACTGCGTGGCGAGCTCGCTGTTCAGCAGGCCGACGCCGGCCTTGGCGTGCTGCGCGTCGTTGAGCACCGAGAAGAGCCCGAAGAAGATGGGCATCTGGATCAGCAGCGGCAGGCACGAGCTCAGCGGGTTGGTGCCGGTCTTGCTGTACAGCGCCATCGTCTCGCGGGACATGGCCTCGCGGGAGAACTGGTCGCGCTTGCCCTTGTACTTGTCCTGGATCTTCTTGAGCTGGGGAGCGACCTCGAGCATGCGGCGCTGCGAACGGATCTGCCGCACGAAGATCGGGATGAGCGCGGCGCGCACCACCAGCACGAGCCCGGTGATGGACAGCACCCAGGTGAGGCCGGCGGCCGGGTCGAGGCCGACGCTGCTGAGCACCCAGTGCCATCCGACGAGGATGGCCTCGATGACCCATTTGATGGGCCACAGCAGAGTGCCCAGGAAGCCGAAGAAGTCCATGGTGTTCGGGTCAGCCCTTTCCGTGGCTCATGGTGAGACCGCCCACCGGCACGGCGAAGCCGAACCGGTTGACGGTGAAGTGGGGGTGGCGGCGCTGCGGGATGTCGTCGATCCCGCCCTCGGCCCAGGGATGGCAGCGCAGGATCCGGCGGCCGCCGAGCCAGGAACCGCGCAGCACACCGTGGTGCTGCACCGCCTGCAGCGTGTAGTGGCTGCACGACGGGTAGTACCGGCACACGTCGCCGTAGAGCGGCGAGATGACCGCACGGTATCCCTTGAGCAGCAGCACCACGAGGTTGCGCGGCGCCAGGGCCGCAGCGCCCAGAACGCGATTCACCTGGCTCCTCCGCGGGCGAGACCGTCGGCGATCTCCGAGTGCAGGGTAGCCCAGGCGACCTGGTCGGAGCCTGGAAGGGCCCGGATGACGACGTCCCGCCCGTCGGCGAGCTGCGGCAGCAGGTCGTAGGACACCGCTCGCAGCCGGCGCTTCACCGTGTTGCGCACGACGGCACCGCCGACCGACTTGCCGACGATGAAGCCGAAGCGGGTCGGCTCAGCGGCGTGCCGGTCCAGGATGTGCAGGACGGCGGCGCTGGTGCCGACGCGCCGCCCGCGTCGGACGGCTGCCCGGAAGTCAGCCGGACGTGTCACCCGGTTGACCCTGGCGAGCACCGAGGATCAGGCGGAGAGCTCGCTGCGGCCCTTGCGGCGGCGGGACGACAGGATCGCGCGGCCGGCGCGGGTGCGCATGCGGAGGCGGAAGCCGTGCACCTTGGCGCGACGGCGGTTGTTCGGCTGGAAGGTTCGCTTGCTCATAGTGATCTCCGAGGCCCAGCTTCGAGGGCCGGATGAAGGAAGTGGCGGCCGAAGGGGTCCGGCCGGAAGTCAACTGATTAAAAGTACGGCCTCGAAGCCGAACGGTCAAACGCCGACGGCGTCTCGGCATTATCCACACTTCGACTTCGGGGGTTGGTAACGACACCCTGTGGAGAACTAAGGTGAATCGCAGCCGATCCGGGGGACGGGACGGCCAGCGACAGGGTCCACCGTTATACCCAGCGGTGGATAACCCTGTGAATGATCAGGACGAGGACGAGCACCATGGCCGACGCACCAGACGCCACCCGCACCCTGTGGCGTACCGTGCTCACCCGATTGACCGATGACGAGCGCATCACGCCGCAGCTGCTCGGATTCGTGAACCTGGTGGAGCCCAAGGGCGTGATGGCGGGCACCCTCTATCTCGAGGTGCCCAACGAGCTCACCCGCGGGATGCTGGAGCAGCGCATCCGCATGCCCCTCATGAACGCGATCGCCGGCACCGACCAGGCCGGCGAGGAGGTCACGAGCTTCGCCGTCGTCGTGAATCCCGACATCCAGCGCGACTTCATGGAGCAGGAGCCGGCACCAGAGCCCTCGCAGTACATCGAGCCGGTGACCCCCGCCCCGGTGTCCAATCGCGCCGGGGACTCGAGGCTGAACCCGAAGTACAGCTTCGACAACTTCGTCATCGGCGGGTCGAACCGCTTCGCGCACGCCGCGGCCGTCGCGGTGGCGGAGGCGCCGGCGAAGGCGTACAACCCCCTCTTCATCTACGGCGAGTCCGGCCTCGGCAAGACGCACCTGCTGCACGCGATCGGCCACTACGCCGAGAGCCTCTACCCCGGCATCCGGGTACGGTACGTCAGCTCCGAGGAGTTCACGAACGACTTCATCAACTCGATCGCCAACAACCGGGCCTCGATGTTCCAGGCCCGGTACCGCGAGATCGACATCCTGCTCATCGACGACATCCAGTTCCTGCAGGGCAAGGACTCGACCCAGGAGGCCTTCTTCCACACCTTCAACACGCTGCACGATCACAACAAGCAGGTCGTGATCACCAGCGACCTGCCGCCGAAGCATCTCACCGGATTCGAGGACCGCATGCGGTCGCGGTTCGAGTGGGGTCTCATCACCGACGTGCAGGCGCCCGACCTCGAGACGCGCATCGCGATCCTGCGCAAGAAGGCGCAGAGCGACAAGCTGCAGGTGCCCGACGACATCCTCGAGTTCATGGCATCGAAGGTGTCGAGCAACATCCGGGAGCTCGAGGGCACGCTCATCCGCGTCACCGCGTTCGCGAACCTGAACCGGCAGCAGGTCGACATGGCGCTGGTGCAGACGGTGCTGAAGGACCTGATCACCCTCGACGAGGACAACGTGATCGCACCGGTCGACATCATCAACCACACCGCGGAGTACTTCAAGCTCACCGTCGACGACCTGTACGGCTCGTCGCGCTCGCAGGCCGTGGCGACCGCGCGGCAGATCGCCATGTACCTGTGCCGCGAGATGACGAACCTCTCGCTGCCCAAGATCGGGCAGCTGTTCGGCAACCGGGATCACACCACGGTGATGTACGCGAACAAGAAGATCACCGAGCTCATGAAGGAGCGCCGGTCGATCTACAACCAGGTCACCGAGCTCACGAGCCGCATCAAGCAGAACCACCGCTTCAAATAGCACATCCGGACGGGTTCCCCACACTGTGGACAGGTTGTGGATAACTGTGGAGACGCGCCGTCGCGGTTGTTGATGCGTTGTGGAAAGCGAAAGCGGCTCATCCGTGTGCGACTGAGTTCACAGGAATTCGGCCACACGGCATCCACATCTCACACGGTTGTAGTTCCGGCTTCCCGAGCGGGCTGAGCCGAGTCATCCACAGTTCGCACAACCGTTAAGAATGTTCCTCTCTCTATCTCTTCTTGTAACCCCGCAACCTCTTGGCGGAGCGGCAGAAGCGGCCTGACGGGGCTGTGCCAGTATTGAGCCGACACAGCCGTACCGCGTAAGGGGTGATTCGTGAGGTTCCAGGTCAACCGTGACGTCTTCAGCGAAGCCGTCTCGTTCGCGGTGAAGCTGCTGCCCCAGCGCACGACCCTCCCGATCTTGAGCGGTGTGCTCATCGAGGCGGACGACGCCGGGCTCACGCTCTCGTCGTTCGACTACGAGGTCTCGGCCCGCACCGAGATCGGCGCCCAGGTCGAGGAGGCCGGTCGCGTGCTGGTCTCCGGGCGACTGCTCGCCGACATCGCCGGCCGGCTGCCGAACGCGCCCGTGTCGTTCGCCACCGACGAGGGCCGCATCACCGTCTCGTGCGGTGCCAGCCGGTTCACCCTGCTTTCCATGCCGGTCGAGGAGTACCCGACGCTGCCGTCGGTGTCGGAGGATGCGGCGCTCGTGCAGGGCGAGGACTTCGCCGCCGCGATCGGCCAGGTCGCCGTCGCCGCCTCGCGCGACGACGTGACCCCGGTCATCACCGGCGTGCAGCTCGAGGTGGCCGAGAACGCGCTGTCGCTGGTGGCCACCGACCGCTACCGCGTCGCCGTGCGCGAGATCGCCTGGGACGCCGGCACCTCCGGCGTCGAGTCGGCGACCGCGCTCGTGCCCGCCCGCACGCTCGCCGAGATCGGCAAGACCTTCGGCCACG
>DATMVL010000183.1:0-7351 GCA_035563175.1 Rhodoglobus sp.
TGCCGAGGAACGACGCCGCCGACAGGTAGTCGCCGGCGATCGCGGTGCCGTTCTGCGGCCCGGTGAACGAGCGCCCGGCGGCGTAATAGTCGGCCGCGGTCTTGTTGTTGCGGCTGGCGCGCAGCACGATCACCAGGGTGATCACCACGAACGCCGCGAAGATGACGATGTTGAGGATCGGGTCGCCGACCGAGGTCGCGGGCGCGGCGCGCAGCACGTCGGTCATCGCGCGGCCTCCTTCGACTCGAGCTCGGCGCGCAGCTCGTCGGCGACCGGGTCGAGCCGCCGGTTCGCGAACCACACGTACCAGGTCGTGATGGCGAAGGTGGAGACGAACTGGCCGAGCCCGAGCAGCAGGCCGACGTTGATGTTGCCGATCACCGGCTGCGCCATGAAGTCGTGCGCGTAGTCGGCCAGCAGCACGTAGACGAAGTACCAGACCAGGAACAGCGCCGCGACCGGGAACACGAACGACCGGTGCCGGCGGCGGAGTTCCTGGAACCGTGGCGACGCCTCGGTCTCGACGTACGCGGTGCGCGACGCCGTGGTGTCCTGCTCCATTGCAGCTCCCTTCGGCCGCACGCCCGTGTGCGACCCCCACCTGCCATACAGGCAGACCCTCGGAAGGGTGTCAAGGATCAGCTCGGCAAGCCGAACAACTCCGGGAACGTGGCCGCCGCCCAGGGGTAGCCGATGAAGATCGCCGCGTCGATGAGCAGGTGCGCGATCACGAACGGCAGCACGCGACCGGTGCGGGTGTACAGCCAGCCGAACAGCAGCCCCATCGCGAGGTTGCCGATGAACGCGCCGACCCCCTGGTAGAGGTGGTAGCTGCCGCGGAACACCGCGCTGGCCACGACGATCTGCCAGTCGCGCCAGCCCAGGTCGCGCAGCCGCGCGAACAGGTAGCCGATCACGATGACCTCCTCGGTCACCGCCGCCCGCAGCGCCGACAGCACGAGCACCGGCACCGTCCACCAGTAGGCGTCGAGCGCGTTGGGCACCACCGTCACCGTGAGCCCGAGGGCCTTGCCGCCCAGGTACACACCGATGCCCGGGATGCCGATGGCCAATGCCAGCGCGACGCCCCACGCGGTGTCCCTGGCCGGCTTCGTGAAGTCGATCCCCAGCCTGCCGAGGTGCGGCCTGCTCGCCTGCCACAGCAGGAAGCACACGAGCGCGACGGGGACCAGGTCGAAGAACACGGCCATCACCTGGTAGATCAGGTCGAAGGTCGGGCGGGCGCTGCGCGACGCGTTGAGCGTGGCGGTCTGCTGCGCCAGTGATTCGGCGCGCGTCAGGCGATCGAGGATGGAGACGACCGCGTACGCCGCCGAGGCGCCCAGCGACAGCCCGAGCACGATGAGCACCTCGGCCCAGAGCCGTCGCCGGCTCGGCAGCACGTCGGTCACGAGCGCGGCAGGGCGCAGGCGGGGGTGCCGCCGGGGAGGCGATGGCGGTTCGCGGCGATCCACCGGTAGCCGAGGGCGCCCGCCCACGAGAACGGGGGCGTGGCCAGCAGGGCGCCCGCGACCCGCAGCAATGGGCTGCGCTGCATCCGCAGCAGGGCCGAGAGGGCGAGGTGCCCGCCGTAGTGGTGCGAGGGCGTGATCACCCAGGCGTAATCGCGCACGTCGTCTGCGCTGAGACCGTAGGCGTCCAGCTCGATCCACTGCCACGGCGTCGCCTCGGGGAAGCGGGGGAGCCGACGGCGCAGCGCCTCCACCGCGGTCGTGCAGAACCCGCAGTCGCCGTCGAACACCAGCAGGGGCGATCGGGACGGCACCGACGTCTCATGCGACCGCATGCTTCCGATCGTAACCCTCGGATCGGCGCGCATTCGCGGCGGAGAGCGCCGCCGGGCGCGGAATTCCTGCGGCAGGCGGCGTCGCCGCGCAACGATCGCGCGTCCCGTGCCGCGAATTCGCCCATGAGTTACCACTATGTAACGTTTGCGCTTACAGTTTGGCGGCGTATCACCCCCCGTTTAGGGTGGCAGGTACAGCGCGGCTCGACGCCAGGGATCGTCGTGCCGTCCGCTTTCTTGCACAGGAGGAAACAAGTGGGAATGAGACGACTCGGGGCAGCCGCTGCCACGATCGCCGCAGGAGCACTCGTCCTCTCGGGCTGCGCAGCGCCGCAGTCCGAGATCGTCGAGGGCTCGACTCTGTCGGTGGCGTGGAACCAGCCGTTCTACTCGTACAACGGCAACACGTCGTTCGGCAACGCGACCGCGAACAACAACATCACGTACGCGACGCTCGGCGGCTTCAACTACTACAACGACGTGCCTGAGCTCGTCGACGACACCTCGTTCGGCACCGCCGAGCTCGTGTCCGAGGACCCGCTGGTCGTCGAGTACACCATCGCCGACGGCGTGAAGTGGTCGGACGGCACCGCTGTCGACGCGGCCGACCTCCTGCTGCAGTGGGCGGCCCTCTCGGGCTCGCTGAACACGCCGGACTTCGACCCGAGCGAGTTCACCGACCCCGACACCGGCGAGTTCACCGAGGACTTCCCGACCGACGTCGTCTTCTTCGACACCGGCGCCGACCCGACGTTCGGCCTCGGCCTCGTCTCCGAGGTGCCCGAGGTCTCCGACGACCTCAAGTCGATCACCATGACCTACGACGAGCCCTTCGTCGACTGGGAGCTGCAGCTCACCGCGCCGCTTCCCGCGCACGTGGTCGCCAAGAACGCCCTCGGCATCGAGGACAACCAGGAGGCCAAGGACGCGGTGCTCGCCGCGATCCAGGACGAGGACGCGGCCGCCATGGCCCCGATCTCCTCCTTCTGGAACTCGGGCTTCAACTTCACCGAGATGCCCGACGACCCGGAGCTCGTGCTCTCCAGCGGCCCGTACATGATCACCGACTTCGTCGCCGACCAGTACGTGACTCTGACGGCGAACCCGGAGTACACCGGTGACAACCAGCCGGCGGTCGAGGAGATCACCGTCCGCTTCATCACCGACCCGCTCGCCGCGGTGCAGGCCCTGCAGAACGGCGAGGTGCAGGTCATCTCGCCCCAGGCCACGGTCGACGTGGCCGACGCGCTCGCCGAGCTCGACGTGACCGTCATCGGCGGCTACGAGGGCACCTACGAGCACATCGACCTGCAGTTCGACCAGAGCAAGAGCGGGCACTTCAACAACCCGCTCATCCGCGAGGCCTTCCTGAAGACCATCCCGCGGCAGCAGATCGTCGACACGCTGATCAAGCCGCTGCAGGAGGACGCCGAGGTTCGCAACTCGCAGGTGTTCCTGCCGGGTGCCGACGGCTACGACGAGTCGGTCGCCAACAACGGCTCCGACGCGTACGCCGAGGTCGACATCGCGGGCGCTCAGGCGCTGCTGGCCGAGGCCGGCGTGACCAACCCCGAGGTGTGCATCCTGTACGCGTCGACCAACCCGCGCCGTGTGAACGAGTTCGCGCTCATCCAGCAGTCCGCTGGTCAGGCCGGCTTCAACGTCACCGACTGCGGCAGCCCGGAGTGGGGCGGCCTGCTGGGCACGCCCGGCGCCTACGACGCCTCGCTGTTCGGCTGGCAGACCACCAGCCTCGGTGTGACCAACGGCCCGCCGCCGAACTACACCACCGGTGGCGTCAACAACCTCAACTTCTACTCCAACCCCGAGATGGACGAGCTCACCGCTGCGCTGGGCACGACCTTCGACGAGGACGAGCAGAAGCAGATCATGATGGACATCGACAAGCTGCTGCTCGATGACTTCTACGGTCTGACCATCTTCCAGTTCCCCGCCGTGACCGCGTACGACCAGAACGCGATCTCGAACATCTCCCCGTCGACCATCGCGCCGACGATCTTCTGGAACATCTGGGATTGGGAGCCCGTGCAGAACGACGAGGGCTGATCCTCCCGTTCGCTTGAGCAGATCCCGGGCGCCGGGACCGACATCGGTCCCGGCGCCCAACCCGGTCCAGACCAGTTAGGTGCCAGCTTTGGCGACTTTCGTCGTGAGGCGGCTCATCGCCTCGATCTTCATCTTCCTCGCCGCGACATACCTGATGTACATCCTGACAGCGCTGTCGGGCGACCCGCTCCAGGACCTCCGCGAGGGCAACGCTCCCAACAAGGAGCAGCTCATCGCCGCGCGCGTCGCGCTGCTCGACCTCGACGTGCCGGTGTTCCTGCGCTACTTCCTGTGGCTCGCCGGCGTGCTCGGCATCCGGCAGTTCTTCGACCCGGACAGCACGGGCTTCTTCGACCTCGGCTTCACCGTGCAGGCGCAGCCCGTCAACGTGCTGCTCGGCCAGGCCATCGGCTCCACCCTGCAGCTCGTGACCGTCGCGACGCTCGTCGCCATCGTGCTCGGCATCGTCGTCGGCATCACCACGGCGCTGCGGCAGTACTCGGGCTACGACTACGGCGTCACGTTCATCTCGTTCCTGTTCTTCTCGCTGCCCATCTTCTGGGTGGCGGTGCTGCTCAAGCAGTACCTGGCCATCGGGTTCAACGACTACCTCGGCGACCCGGTCATCGAGTGGTGGATCGTCCCGGTGCTGGCGGTGATCTCGGGCCTGATCTGGGGCTCGATCGTGCCGGGCGATCTGCGGCGCAAGGGCATCACCTTCGGCATCGCGTTCGCGGCCACCGCCGCGATCCTCATCTACATGAAGCTCTCGAACTGGTTCGAGCAGCCGAGCCTGACCATCGTCGGCGTCGCCATCACCGCCGTCGGCGCCGCCGTCGGCGTCACCGCGATCTCGGTCGGTCTGCGCAAGAAGCGTGTGCTGTACGCGTCGCTCGCGGTCGCCGCCATCGGCATCGTCATGTACTACCCGTTCATGTTCGGCATCTCGTACTACCTGACCGGCTGGACGCTGCTGCTGCTGGCCGTGGTGACGGTCGCGGTCGGCTACGCCATCGGCTGGTTCAGCGGCGGCGCCGACAAGGCGCCGGCCGCCCGCACGACGGCGATCGTCGCCTTCATCACCGGCGGCGTGCTGGCGCTCGAGCGGTACATGTCGGTGTGGGATGACTACACCGGCTCCCAGCGGATCAACGGCCGGCCGATCGCCACGATCGGCTCGCAGACCCCCGGCCTCGAGGGCTCCATCTGGGTGCTGGGCGTGGACTTCTTCACGCACCTGCTGCTGCCGACGATCGCGCTCATCCTGATCTCCTTCGCCAGCTACACGCGCTACTCGCGCGCCAGCCTGCTGGAGGTGATGAACCAGGACTACATCCGCACCGCTCGCGCGAAGGGCCTCACCGAGCGCACCGTCGTCGTGCGGCACGCGTTCCGCAACGCGCTCATCCCGATCGCCACCATCGTCGCGTTCGACATCGGCGGCATCGTGGGCGGCGCGGTCATCACCGAGCGCGTGTTCGGCTGGACCGGCATGGGTGCCCTGTTCCAGAACGGCCTCGACCACGTCGACCCGAACCCCGTCATGGCGTTCTTCCTCGTCGTCGGCTCGCTCGCCATCATCTTCAACCTGATCGCCGACCTCGTGTACGCGGGGCTCGACCCGAGGATCCGGGTGTCCTGACATGACCAATCTGCAGCCCCCCGTCGAAGAACCCGGCCACCACGAGGCCGGCGTCACCGAGTCCGAGAACGCCATCGAGCTCAAGGAGGTCGCGGGCCTCTCGCAGAGCCAGATCGTGCGCCGGCGGTTCTTCCGCCACAAGGGCGCGCTCGTCTCGATGATCGTGCTGGCCTTCATCGTGCTGCTGGCCTTCACCTCCGTCGGCCCCGCCTTCGGCGACTGGAAGCCCGGCGGCTGGTGGCCGTTCACCTGGAACGTCGCCTACGACATCGTCAACAGCGGACGGCCGACGCTGTCGCTGCTGCCGTTCTCGATCGGCCCGCACCCGTTCGGGCAGGACGAGATCGGCCGCGACATCTTCGCGATCGTCATGCGCGGCACCCAGCAGTCGCTGATGATCATGGTGATCACCGGTCTCATCGCGACCGTCATCGGCGCCGTCGTCGGCGCGCTCTCCGGCTACTACCGGGGTTGGCGCGACTCGGTGCTCATGCGCTTCACCGACATCGTCATCACCATCCCGGTGATCGTGATCGCCGCGGTGCTCGGCCGCCGGTTCGGCGACTTCGGGGCGCCGGTGCTCGCGCTGATCCTCGGCCTCGTGCTGTGGACCGGCCTCGCCCGCCTCGTGCGCGGCGAGTTCCTCTCCCTGCGCGAACGCGAGTTCGTGGATGCGGCCCGGGTCGCGGGCGCCCGCGACTCCCGCATCATCTTCCGCCACATCCTGCCGAACGCGGTCGGCGTGATCATCGTCAACTCGACGCTGCTCATGGCCTCGGCGATCCTGATCGAGACCGGCATCAGCTTCCTCGGCTACGGCGTGCAGTCGCCCGACACCTCGCTCGGCAAGATCATCAGCGAGAACCAGGCGGCGTTCGGCACCCGACCGTGGTTGTTCTGGTGGCCGGGCCTGTTCATCATCGCGATCGCGCTGTGCATCAACTTCATCGGCGACGGCCTGCGCGACGCGTTCGATCCGCGACAGCGCCGGATGCCGAGCGACCGGGCGCTGCGCCGCGCGAAGACCGACCGCGACGGCAAGCAGCTCAAGCTCGCCGGCGAGGCCGAGGATCTGGACCGCGCCGCGGTCGAGGTCACCGGTCGCGGTGCGAGCATGCAGGCCGACATGGGCCGCGGGTTCTACGCCCAGCCGCCGACCGAGGAGGACCGGCCGCCGCGGAAGGACGACCGATGATCGTCCTACAGCAGCACGGCGAGCGCCGTCAGGGCGGCGAGCAGCACCAGCGCCGCGATCAGCGGCCAGTGGATGTCGCGGCGCATCGCCGAGGCGTCGAAGCCCAGGCCCAGCTTGCCGTCGTCCCGCAGCTCCTGCCAGTGCGTGCGGATGACGTACGCCACCGCGCCGCTCGGGCTGGACGGCAGGTCACCGGGGCGGATCGCGGTCTCGCCGTCGCGGGCGGCGAGCCGGGCATCCGCGCGACTGCCCAGCTCCGCGCTGTACCGGTTCGGAGCGGGCAGCGCCCACGACGTCACCTTGCCGAGCGGCGTGAACAGGGTCAGCGCCCACTTGGTGTCGATGCGCTCGATCGCCGGCCAGGGCACGTGCACGGTGGAGAAGACGTTGACCACCGTGATCTCGTGCTCGGCGACGTCGACGCGCGGCAACCAGTAGAGCCCGAAGACCAGCACGACGACGAGCAGCACCGGCGCGGCGAAGCGCAGCAGTCCGCTCCAGTCGCCCACCACCACGAAACCCGACAGCCCCAGCGCGGCGATGACCGCGATCACGACGCTCAGCACCCGGCCGAACAGCGGCCGGAAGCTCGTCGGGGCGAATCGCATGCCCCAAGCTTCGCAGGAAAGGCCAGCGCATG
>DATMVL010000184.1:0-3731 GCA_035563175.1 Rhodoglobus sp.
GGCTGCGCGGGTTTGCGGCCGGGCGGCGTCGGCTGCGACCGCCCCGGCGGGTCGAAGCCGGAGGGGCGCTTCATCCGCGCGCGGCCTCGAGCGAGCCCAGCACCTGCGGGATGATGCGGTACACGTCACCGCAGCTCAGCGTCATGATGATGTCGCCCTCGCGCGCGATCGCCGCGGCGCGGTCGGCGGCCTGCTGCCAGTCGGGCAGGTAGTCCACGTGCGACGCGTCGACGAACCGCTCCGCGACGAGCGCGCCCGTGACGCCGGGCACCGGATCCTCCCGCGCGCCGAACACGTCGAGCACGATCGTGTGGTCGGCGAGCGACTCGTAGGTCTGCGCGAACTCCCCCGCCATCGCCTGCGTGCGGCTGTACAGGTGCGGCTGATGCACCGCGATGATGCGGCCGGCGCCGACGACGCTGCGTGCGGCGCTGAGCGCGGCGGCGACCTCGGTGGGGTGGTGCGCGTAGTCGTCGTAGACGCTAACTCCGCCGACGATGCCGTGCAGCTCGAACCGCCGCTCGGTGCCGCGGAAGCCGGCGATGGCGTCGATCGAGCGCTGCGGGTCGAACCCGAGCCCGACCAGCACCGCGAAGGCGCCGGCCGCGTTGACCGCGTTGTGCCGGCCGGGCACCGCGAGCCGCGCGGCGTAGTCGTTCCCCTGCCAGGAGACCGCGAACGAGACCGGCCCGTCGGCGACGATCGAGTGCAGGCGGACGTCGGCCGCGGCATCCTCGCCGAAGGACAGGACGCGCGGGTGCTGCAGCGCCGCCCGCACGCGGCGCGCGCCCGGGTCGTCGGCGCTGATCACCACGAGCTCGCCCGCCTGGGCCGCGAAGTCGACGAAGGCCCGGTCGAAGGCGTCGTGGTCGCCGTAGTGGTCGAGGTGATCCGCGTCGACGTTGGTGATCAGGGCGACGGCGGTGTCGTAGAGCAGGAACGAGCCGTCGGACTCGTCGGCCTCGACCACGAACAGCTCGCCCTGCCCGAACGCGGAGCTGACGCCGAGCGACTGGATCACGCCGCCGTTGACGAAGCTGGGGTCGGCGCCGAGGTCGAGCAGCGCGGTCACGAGCATCCCGGTCGAGGTCGTCTTGCCGTGCGCGCCGGCGACGGCGACCAGCCGGGTGCGGTTGATCAGCCAGGCGAGCGCCTGCGAGCGGTGCAGCACCGGGATGCCGCGGCGTACGGCCTCCAGGTACTCCGGGTTGTCGGGCCACAGGGCGCCGGTGTACACGAGCGCGTCGGCCTCGCCGAGGTTCGCCGCGTCATGCCCGAGATGCACCGTCGCACCGAGGGCGCGCAGGTCGGCGGTGTTGTGGTTCTCGGTGCGGTCCGATCCCGAGACGCGGTGCCCGGACGCCAGGAACAGGCGGGCGATGCCGCTCATGCCCGAGCCGCCGATGCCGGTGAAGTGCACCGCGCCGAGCTCCTCTGGCAGGGGCATGCTCAGGTCTGCCTTAATCACGATCGCTCCGTATCATCGCTGCTCGATCCTACGGTCGGCGGCTGCGCGGTCGATGAGCGCCACCATGCGGTCCGTGCCGTCCAGCGCGCCGACGGTCGCGATCCGCGCCGCCATCTCGGCGATCGTCGCCCGGCTGCGCAGCAGCGGCACCAGGTGGTCGGCGACCCAGGCCGGCGTGAAGTCGCGGTCCGCGACCAGCACGGCGCCGCCGGCATCCACCGCCTCCCGTGCGTTGAGGCGCTGCTCGCCGTTGCCGACCGGGTACGGCACGAAGACGCTCGCGATGCCGAGGCCGGTGACCTCGGCGACCGTCGAGGTGCCCGACCGGCTCAGCGAGAGGTCGGCGACCCCGAGCGCGAGATCCATGCGGTCGCAGTACCGCAGCACGTGATAGCCGGGCAGGCTCGGGTCCTCGATCGCCTCGCGGTATTCCCCGGTGACGTGCACGACCTGCCATCCGGCACCCAGGATGAGCGTGATCGACTGCGCGATCGTCTCGTTGATGCGCAGCGCGCCCGACGACCCGCCGGTGACGAGCAGCGTGGGCAGCGACGCGTCGAGGCCGAAGAACGCGTGGCCGTCGCGGCGGGCCGCGAACCGGTCGAGCCGCTCGATCTCGGGTCGCAGCGGCATGCCCACCCACTGACCGGAACGGATGCGGGTGCCGCGGAACGCGACGCCGACATGCGGGGTGAACAGCGCACCGAGCCGATTCGCGATGCCGGGCCTCGCATTGGCCTCGTGGATCGCCAGCGGCACCCGCTCGGCACGGGCCGCCAGGTACGCGGGTGCGGCGGCGTACCCGCCGACGCCCACCACGACGTCGACCGACCGCTCGCGGATGATCGCTCGCGTCGCGTCCACGGCCGCCCGCAGCCGGCCCGGGAAGCGCAGCGCTGCGGCGTTCGGGCGGCGCGGGAACGGCACCTTCGGGATGGTCAGCAGCTCGTACCCGCGCTGCGGCACCAGCCGCGACTCGAGGCCCTCGGCGGTGCCGAGCACCAGCACGGTGTCGGCCGGATCCCGCTCGCGGAGGCGGTCCGCGACGGCGAGCAGCGGGTTCACGTGACCGGCGGTGCCGCCGCCGGCCAGGAGGTACGTCGTCACTCCGGCGAGCGTACCCGGAAGGCGGCACGCGGGTCCGGCAGGTCGAGGTCGGTGTCGCGGCGCCGCGCGAACGACAGCACCACGCCGATGCCGAGCAGCGTGGCGATGAGCGCCGAGCCGCCGGCGGAGATCAGCGGCAACGGCACCCCGAGCACCGGCAGCAGTCCGAGCACCACCGCGATGTTCACGAAGGCCTGCCCGATCACCCACACCATGACGCCGGCCGTGGTGATGCGCTCGAAGAGGTCGCGCGTGGCGCGCATGATGCGCACGAACGCGATGGCCAGCGCCACGAACAGCAGCAGCACCACGGTGAGGCCGATGAGTCCGAGCTCCTCACCGATGATCGCGAAGATGAAGTCGTTGCCGGCCTCCGGCAGCCAGCCCCACTTGCTCTTCGAGTTGCCGAGGCCGCGGCCGAAGATGCCGCCGGAGGCGAGCGCCCACATCCCGTGCTCGATCTGCCAGCACCAGTCGCGGTAGTCCTCGGGTCCGCAGCCCTGCAGCCACACCCGGATGCGCTCCGAGCGGGAGTCGCTGGTGAAGGCGAACATCGTGCCGAGCAACGCGACCGCGGCCGCGGCGGTCGCCACGAATCTGAGTTTCACCCCGGCGAAGTAGAGCGCGCCGAGCACGATGAGCACCATGATCGTCGCGGTGCCCAGGTCGCGGCCGATGAGCACCAGGCCGATGGCGCCGAGGGCGACGGGGGCGATCGGCAGGGCGACGTGCTTCCAGTCGAGCAGCAGGTCGCGCTTGGCGGCGAGCACCCAGGCGGCCCAGACGATGAGCGCCAGCTTCACGAACTCGGAAGGCTGCATGCTGAAGCCGCCGATGAGCAGCCAGTTGCAGTTGCCGCCGTAGCAGTAGCCGATGCCGGGCACGAACACGAGCAGCTGGAGCACGCCGCCGGTGAGCAGCGCGGGCCAGGCCCACCGCTTCCAGAATCCCGCGGGCATCCGGGAGGCGACCAGCATCAACGGCACCCCGACCAGCGCGTACAGGCCCTGTCGGGAGGCCCGCCCGAACCAGCCCTCGTCGGCGACGTACGACTCGACGGTGGACGACGACAGCACCATGACCAGGCCGAACCCGACCAGGAACACGGTCACGCCGAGCAGCAGGAAGTAGTCGCTCGTCTCGGACGAGAACAGGC
>DATMVL010000185.1:0-13384 GCA_035563175.1 Rhodoglobus sp.
GCCGTCGCCGAGCGTGAACCGCAGGGCGCCGCGCGCGGTCGGCTCGTCGAGTCCCATCGCCAGCAGCACGTGAGACGCCTCGGGCACGCCGGCCTGACATGCCGAGCCGGTCGACACGCTCACGCCGGCGGCGTCGAGCAGGAACAGCAGCGAGTCGCCCTCGCAGCCGGGGAACGTGAAGTGCGCGTTGCCCGGCAGCCGGTGCACCGGGTCGCCGCGCAGCACCGCGTCGGGCACGGTACGCCGCACTCCGTCGATCAGCCGGTCGCGCAGCGGCGCGAGATCGTCGTGCGGCAGCGCGGCTGCGGCCGCGAACGCCACGGCGCCTGCGACGTCGAGCGTGCCGGATCGGCTCGGCTGCTGGCTGCCGCCGTGGATGAGCGGCATCACCGTCACGTCGCGACGCAGCACCAGGGCACCCACCCCGACCGGACCCCCGATCTTGTGGGCGGAGACGCTGACCGCCGCAGCGCCCGGCGGCACCGGCACGTTGCCCCAGCCGCCGACGGCATCCACGTGCACCGGCACGTCGCCGGCGATACGCAGCACCTCGGCGACCGGCTGCACCGTGCCGACCTCGTTGTTGGCCAGCAGCGTCGTCACCAGCGCGACGTCGTCGCCCATCGCCGCCTCGAGCGCGGCGAGGTCGATGCGGCCCAGGTCGTCCACCGGGATCCAGTCGACGACGGCGCCCTCGTGCCGTTGCAGCCATTCGAGCGCGTCGATCGTCGCGTGGTGCTCGGCCCTGGTCGAGAGGATGCGGCGGCGCGGCGCCCGCTGCCAGAACAGTCCCTTGAGCGCCAGGTTGATCGACTCGGTGCCACCCGAGGTGAAGGTCACCTGGATGGCGTCGACCCCGAGCGCAGCCGCGACCTGCTCGCGGGCCTCCTCCAGCATCCGCCGGGCCTCCTGGCCGTGAGAGTGGATGGACGACGGGTTCCCGACGGTCGTCAGCGCCGCCGTGTACGCCGCGACCGCCTCGGCCCGCATCGGGGTCGTGGCGGCATGGTCGAGGTACACGGGCACCTGACAAGCATGACGCCTTCCGGCGCTTAGGGTGGAGCCCATGGCCGAGGGGGATGCGCCACGCGACCTGGGCGTGTCCCTGAGTTCCGACCGGGGCCGCCTCAGGGTCTGGTCGTCGCACGCGACGCGCATGGAGCTGTGCCTCTTCGACGACCGCGATCTCAACTGGATCACCCGGGTGCTGCCCATGGCCAAGGGCGACGACGACGTCTGGAGCGTCACCAGCCGCGCGCTGAAGCCCGGCACCCGGTACTCCATCCGCGCCGACGGGCCGCGCGGAGCCGGCCATCACTTCGACTCGGAGCGGCATCTCATCGACCCATACGCGAAGGGCCTCGTGCGCGCGGGCGGCGGCGAGTGGCGCGCCTACGTGCAGGAGCCGGACACCTTCGACTGGGGCGGCGTGGGCAAGCCGCACGTGCCGCTCGACCGCACCGTGATCTACGAGGCCCACGTGAAGGGCATGAGCAGGCTCAACCCGCGCATCCCCGAGGAGCTGCGAGGCACGTACGCGGGCCTCGCACATCCGGAGACCATCGGCTACCTACGCGACCTCGGCGTCACCACCGTCGAGCTGCTGCCGGTGCACCAGTCGGTCAGCGAGCAGCGCCTGATCAAACAGGGGCTGGTCAACTACTGGGGCTACAACACGCTGAACTTCTTCACACCGCACGGCGCGTACGCGACGAAGGCGGCGCAGTTCGGCGGACCCGGCGCGGTGCTGCGCGAATTCAAGGGCATGGTGCGGCTGCTGCACGAGGCCGGCATCGAGGTCGTGCTCGACGTGGTCTACAACCACACCGCCGAGGAGGGCCTCGACGGACCCACCACCTCGCTGCGCGGACTCGACAACCGCGCCTACTACCGGCAGGCTGACGACGGCGCCTACATCGACGTCACAGGATGCGGCAACTCCGTGAACACGTCGACGCCCGCCGCCGCCCGGCTCATCCTCGACTCCCTGCGGTACTGGGCCGAAGAGGTCCAGGTCGACGGCTTCCGCTTCGACCTCGCCGCCACCCTCGGGCGCGACGCCGCCCACGAGTACACGCCCGAGCATCCCCTGCTCGCCGCGATCCAGGCCGAGCTGCCCGGCGTCAAGCTCATCGCCGAGCCGTGGGACGTCGGCATGGGCGGCTGGCAGGTGGGCAACTTCCCGGACGGCTGGATCGAGTGGAACGACGGCTTCCGCGACCGCGGCCGCGACTTCTGGCTGAGCGACGTCGCCGCAGCCCGATCGCGCGGCGCCGCACCGAACGGCATCGGCTCGCTCGCGCGGCGCTTCACCGGGTCGGAGCACGTGTTCGCCACCGAGCGCGGCCCCCTCGCCTCGCTCAACTTCATCACCGCGCACGACGGCTTCACACTCGCCGATCTCACCGCGTACGACGTCAAGCACAATTTGGGCAACGGCGAGGACAACCGCGACGGCACGAACGACAACCACTCGTTCAACCACGGGGTCGAGGGCGTCACCGACGACCAGACCGTGGCGGATGCCCGGTGCAAGGCCGCGCGGAACCTGCTCGGCACCCTGCTGCTCTCCGCCGGCATCCCGATGATCACCGCCGGCGACGAGTTCGGCCGCAGCCAGCGCGGGAACAACAACGCCTACTGCCACGACAGCGAGCTCACCTGGCTGTCATGGCAGCACGACCCGTGGCAGCGCGACCTGCTCGCGGTCGCGCGCCGGCTCATCCGACTGCGTCAGGAGAACCCCGCGCTGCGCCCCAGCCGCTACGGCCGGTGGGGCGAGACCGTGCCGAGCGCCACCCAGATGGACTGGTACAACAAGCAGGGCCTGGCGATGTCGGCCGAGGACTGGGACTCCCCGGAGGAGCGCACCCTGCAGTACCTCGCCGCCTCCACGCCCGAGTTCGAGGAGTTCAACCGCATCCTGCTCGTCGTGCACGGCCTCGAGGAGCCGGTGACCGTCACCCTGCCCGAGCACGCCGGCGTCACCGGCTACACGCTGCTGTGGAGCTCGGACGACCCCGAGGGCCGCGGCGGCGCGGAGCACGGCCCGGCGAGCGAGCTCGAGGTGGGCGGCACGTCGATGGTGCTGTTCCGCGCACACTGAGTCGCCGGCTGCTGACTAGCATGTCGCCGTGGGCAGACGGACCGACTCGGCCGGCACGCCGGCGACCGTCGCGCTGAGCGCCGCGGGCATCCGGTTCACCGCGCATCCGTACGAGCACGACCCGGCGAACCGCGACTTCGGCATGGAGGCGGCGACCGTGCTCGGAGTCGCGCCCGACCGCGTGTTCAAGACGCTGCTCGCCGACCTCGACGGCGAACTCGTCGTCGGCGTCGTGCCGGTGACCGGCAGGCTCGACCTCAAGGCCCTCGCGGCGACCCTCGGCGGCAAGAAGGCCGAGCTGGCGGATGCGCGGCTCGCCGAACGCCGCACGGGCTACGTCGTCGGCGGCATCAGCCCGATCGGCCAGAAGACCCGCCACCGCACCGTGCTGGACGAGACCGCCGAGCTGCACGACACCGTGTTCGTCTCCGGCGGGCGGCGTGGCTTCGACGTGGAGCTCTCCCCCGCCGACCTGATCGCGATCACCGGCGCCGTGGTGGCCGGCATCGCGCGCTAGTCACCCCGGCCACTCCGGTTCCGCCGGTCCCTGTTCGCGGATTCGGACGAGCGCGCGACCCGCCGCCTGCACTGCCGCCGTCGCCGGCGTGTCATGCGCTCGTCCGAATGCGCGAACAAGCGGGCGGCAGGAACCGGCACGATCGGCAGTCGCAGCAGGTCAGCGGGCGAGGTGCTCACCGGAACGGATGAGCGTGCGCACCACGTACTCGACCTCGTCCCAGCGGCGGACCACCTGGTCGTAGGTGAAACGCACGACGCGGTACCCGAGCGCCGTCATGAGGGCGTCGCGCTCGCGGTCGGCGCGGAACGCTTCGAGGCCAGCATGGTGCTCGGCGCCGTCGATCTCGATCACCAACCGGTCGCCGATCAGGAAGTCGCCGCGACGTCCGTACGGCAGCGGCGGCTGGACGATGCACCGGATGCCCGCGGCAGCGGCCCGGACCCGGAATACGGACTCCGGGATGCTCTCCGCTCGCGGGTCGAGCATCGCCAGAACGCTGCGGCGCGATGGCGGGCACCGGCGCTCGAGTTCGGAGCGCGCGCCAGGGTGCGCTCGCAGGACGGCGTCGAGGGCGCAGACGGCTGCCAGCACCTCCAGACACTCGAGCGCTTGCAGCATGGCGTCGGCCGGCGAAGCGACAACTCCTGCCCCTACGACGGAGCACCAGTGGAGCACGACGTCGCGGCGTGCTGCCACGTCGAGCACCGAGTCCGGATCATCGGGCTGGCGGAATCGCGAGTCGTGACGGCCGACCTCGACATGCAAGCTGGTCGTGTCGAGGGCAGCGCCGCCCCACACCGCGCACGCGCTTTCGCAGGTGAGCCGACCGCCGACTCGAAGCGCCTTCTTGATGCGTGCATCGAGGGACGGGTCCGCGTACCACCCGACACGCACCCTTTCGATCCGTCCGGCGACACGCGCCGCGGCGATCTGCCGCACCGTCAAGCCGGACCCGCGGAGCTCGGCGGTTCGTGCGACACCGCCGCGACGGCGTACCTCGGCCAGAGCATCCATGCCGCCATCGTGCGGAGTCGTCCGTTCCCCGGCGGCCGATTGCGGTCATCCGTGGACAACGAGCGCTGTGTATTGGTTCGCGGATTCGGTGCAGACGGCGAAACGCCGCACGAGCGATGAGCCCGCGCGGCGTGTCAGTGCCTTGACCGAATCCGCGAACGACCGACGGATCGGGTGGGTGGGTAGCTGGGGGTGAGAGCGGCCTACTCTGCGACCGCGACCAGGCCCAGCTCGGCCGAGGAGGCCAGCAGCGGGTTCCTGGGCACCACGCGCACGGTGTAGCCGAAGCTGCCCGCGCGCGCGAGCGGCACCGTGCCGCCGAACACGTTGTCCGTGCCCTCCTGCAGCTCGAGGGCGACGTGCTCGGGGTCGAGCAGGTCGTCCGCCTGCGTCGCACGGCCGTAGACGACCTCGGTCGAGACGTCGCTCGGCTTCAGCCCCGCCAGGTCGACGGTTGCCCGCAGGTGCAGGTCGTCGCCGATCTGCGGCACCGCGTCGACGCCGCCGGACTCGACGTGCACCACGTGCACGCCCCGCCAGGCGCCTTCGACCCGCGTCTTCCACGCCGCGAGGTCACGCGCCGGCTGGTAGCCAGAGGCGCTCACCGCGCGCTCGGCGTGCGACGCCGGCACGTACAGCCGCTCGACGTACTCGCGCACCATGCGGTCGGCGCTGAGCGCCGGCGACAGGGTGGCCAGGGTATGCCGCATGGAGGCGACCCAGCGTGTGGGCACGCCGTCCTTGCCGCGGTCGTAGAACCGGGGTGCGATCTGGTGCTCGATCAGGTCGTACAGGCTCTCGGCCTCGAGCGCGTCGCGCTCGGCGCCGTCACCGGCCTGGTCGGCCGACGGGATGGCCCAGCCGTTCTCCTCGTCGAAGAACTCCGCCCACCAGCCGTCCAGGATCGACAGGTTCAGCGATCCGTTGAGCGCCGCCTTCATGCCGGACGTGCCGCAGGCCTCGAGCGGGCGCAGCGGGTTGTTCAGCCACACGTCGGTGCCCGGGTAGAGCAGCTTCGCCATGCCGATGTCGTAGTTCGGCAGGAACACGATGCGCTCGCGCACCCCCGGCGCCGACGCGAACTCGACGAGCCGCTGGATGAGGCGCTTGCCCTCGTCGTCGGCGGGATGCGACTTGCCGGCCACCACGAGCTGCACCGGCCGCTCGGGGTGCGTCAGCAGCGCGCGCAGCCGGTCGGGGTCGTGCAGCATCAGGGTGAGGCGCTTGTACGTCGGCACTCGGCGGGCGAAGCCGATGGTGAGCACGTTCGGGTCGAGCAGCTCGTTGAACCAGGCGGGGTCGCCGGTGCCGGCGTTCTGCTCCTGCCAGGCCAGCTTGGTGCGGCGCCGCGCATCCTCGACGAGCTGGGCGCGCATCCGGCCCTTCACCTCCCACAGCTCGGCGTCGCTCAGCGCGTCGGAGCGCCAGTCGACCGCGGTCGTGTCGTCGGTGCCGAACCGCTCGCGGGCGAGCCGCAGCATCTCGGGGTCGGTCCAGGTCGGTGCGTGCACGCCGTTGGTCACCGAGGTGATCGGCACGTCGGCGGCGTCGAATCCCGGCCAGAGCGAGCCGAACATGTGCCGCGAGACGTCGCCGTGCAGCAGCGAGACGCCGTTGGCGCGCTGCGCGAGGCGCAGCCCCATGACCGCCATGTTGAACTTGGTCGGATCGCCGCCCGCGTAGTCCTCCGTGCCCAGTGCGAGCACGTCGTCCACCGCC
This sequence comes from Rhodoglobus sp., assembly GCA_035563175.1. GTDB lineage: Bacteria > Actinomycetota > Actinomycetes > Actinomycetales > Microbacteriaceae > Rhodoglobus. Next base: position 6,360 of record DATMVL010000185.1, read on the forward strand.
ACACCCGGCAGCAGATCGGTCGAGAAGTAGCGCGTGATGAGGTCGACCTCGAAGCGGTCGATGCCGGCCGGCACGGGGGTGTGCGTGGTGAACACGGTGCCCGCGCGCACCACCTGCAGCGCCTCGGCGAACGAGAGGCCGTCGCCGATCAGGTCGCTGATGCGCTCGAGACCGAGGAAGCCGGCGTGGCCCTCGTTGGTGTGGAACACCTCCGGCTCGTCGGCGCCGGACAGCTCGATGTGCGCCTTGATGGCGCGCACGCCGCCGATGCCGAGCAGCAGCTCCTGCAGCAGGCGGTGCTCGCCGCCGCCGCCGTACAGGCGGTCGGTGACGGTGCGCAGCGACTCCTCGTTCTCGGGGATGTCGGTGTCGAGCAGCAGCAGCGGGATGCGGCCGACCTGCACCCGCCAGATGCGCGCATAGAGGGCGCGGCCGTCGGGCAGCGACAGCGCGACCTGCGCCGCGCTGCCGTCCGGGTGGCGCAGCACCGACAGCGGCAGGCCGTCGGGGTCGAGCACCGGGTAGCTCTCCAGCTGCCAGCCCTCACGCGAGATGGCCTGACGGAAGTAGCCGGCGCGGTAGAACAGGCCGACGCCGATGATCGGCACCCCGAGGTCCGAGGCGGACTTCAGGTGGTCGCCGGCGAGGATGCCGAGGCCGCCGGAGTACTGCGGCAGCGCGGCCGCGATGCCGAACTCGGGCGAGAAGTACGCGATCGCCTTCGGCGCATCCTGCAGCCCCTGGTACCAGCGCGGCTCGCTGAGGTACGCCTGCAGGTCGCCGAGCAGCTCGTTCGCGCGCGCCACGAAGGCGCCGTCGGCGGCGAGCTCGGTCAGCCGCTCGGGCCCGACCATGCCGAGGAGCGCGATCGGATCGTGCCCGCTCGCATCCCAGGCATCGGGGTCGATCGAGCGGAACAGGCTGAGCGTCGGCTCGTGCCACGACCATCGCAGGTTCGTGGAGAGCTCGTCGAGCGCTGCCAGCGGCTCGGGCAGGACGGTCCGGACGGTGAATCTGCGGATGGCCTTCACCCGATCCAGCGTAGAGCGCAACGCAACCCCCCGGGGCCAACTTTTCGCGACCCGGTAGCGTCGAGATGTGGGCGCCGACACTGAGCCGATGGGCTACGAGCCGAAACTGGGCCGCATCCCGATCCGTTTCCTGACCCCGCAGCAGCCGGAGAACCGCTGGCCTGCCAAGGCGTACGCGGGCGAGGTGGTGCCGTTCGGCGCGACCGTGTTCCGCGAGGGACACGACGCGCTGGGCGTGGAGTTGCACCTCACCGACCCAGGCGGCACCACGACGGTGCACCGCATGACCGAGGTCGGCCCGGACCGGCCGGACCGCTGGGTGACGACCGCGCACATCCTCACCCCCGGGTCGTGGACATGGCGCATCCGCGCGTTCGCCGACGACTGGGCGACCTGGCACCACAACGCCGCCATCAAGATCCCCGCGGGCATCGACGTCGAGTTGATGCTCGAGATGGGCCGCCGGCTGCTGAAGCGCGCACCCCGCAAGGCCGTGGTGCAGCGCGCCATCGCCGCGTCCGCCGAGGGCGATGCCGCGCAGCGCTGGGCGGTGCTCGACGATCCGGCGCTGACGGCGGCCATCCAGACCAAGCCGATCGCGAGCCTCGACACGTTCAGCGAGCCGCAGACGCTGCGGGTCGAGCGCACCCGCGCCGGCGTCGGCAGCTGGTACGAGTTCTTCCCGCGCTCCGAGGGCGCGAAGCTCGGCAAGGACGGCACCTGGACCTCCGGCACGTTCAAGACCGCCGCGAAGCGCCTGCCCGCCGTCGCGGCCATGGGCTTCGACGTGCTCTACCTGCCGCCCATCCACCCGATCGGCGTCAGCGGCCGCAAGGGCCCGAACAACACGCTCGTCGTCGGCCCGCAGGATCCCGGCTCGCCCTGGGCGATCGGCGCGGATGCGGGGGGTCACGACGCCATCCACCCCGACCTGGGTGACGTGAAGGACTTCAAGGCGTTCCTCTCCGCCGCCCGCAGGGCCGGGCTCGAGGTCGCGCTCGACTTCGCGCTGCAGGCCTCGCCCGACCACCCGTGGGTCACCGAGCATCCGGAGTGGTTCACCAAGCTGCCCGACGGGTCGATCGCGTACGCCGAGAACCCGCCGAAGAAGTACCAGGACATCTACCCGATCAACTTCGACAACGACTACCCCGGCATCCTCGCCGAGTCGCTACGCATCCTGCGCTACTGGATCGGGCTGGGCGTCAGGATCTTCCGGGTCGACAACCCGCACACCAAGCCCCTGCGCTTCTGGGAGACGGTGCTGCACGAGATCAACACCCAGTATCCGGATGTCGTGTTCCTGGCCGAGGCCTTCACCCGTCCGGCGATGCTGCAGTCGCTCGCGCAGGTCGGGTTCCAGCAGTCGTACACGTACTTCACCTGGCGGAACACGAAGGTGGAGCTCGAGGAGTTCCTGCGCGGCATCTCGAAGGAGACCGACGCGTTCCTGAGGCCGAACCTGTTCGTGAACACCCCGGACATCCTCACCGAGTACCTGCAGTTCGGCGGCGTGCCCGCGTACAAGGTGCGCGCCGTGCTCGCGGCGACCGGCAGCCCGACCTGGGGCGTGTACGCCGGCTACGAGCTCTTCGAGCACGTCGCCCGTCCGGGCTCCGAGGAGAACATCGACAACGAGAAGTACGAGTACAAGCAGCGCGACTGGGCGGCCGCCGAGGCCGAGGGCCGCTCGCTGGCGCCGTTCCTCACCCTGCTGAACCGGGCCCGCGCCGAGCACCCGTCGCTGCAGCAGCTGCGCAACCTGGACATCCACTGGAGCGACGACGACTCGATCCTCGTCTACTCCAAGACGCTGCCGGCGCGGTTCAACGGCGGCGAGGCCGACACGGTCATCGTGATCGTGAACCTCGACCCGCACTCGGTGCGCGAGACCATCGTGCACCTCGACCCGCGGGTGTTCGGCTTCGAACCCGACGAGCGCTTCGAGGTCGTCGACCTCATCACCGGGGCGCACTACGACTTCGGCCGCGACACCTACGTGCGGCTGGATGCCTTCACCGAACCGGCGCACGTGCTGCACGTGCAGTATCCGAGAGGACGCGGATGACACTGCCCGAGCTGCACCCCGACCACATCGCCTCGCTCGTCGAGGGCCGCCACCCGCGGCCGCACGACGCACTCGGCCAGCACCCCGTGAAGGGCGGGCACGTGATCCGCGTGGTCCGTCCGCTCGCCTCGGCGGTGACCGCGATCCGCGCCGACGGCACACGTCTGCCGATGGAGCACGTCGACCGCGGGCTGTGGCAGGTGCTCGCGCCGGGAGCGGGGCAGGCGTACACGGTCGAGGCCGAGTACGACGACAACCCGTCGTGGACGGCCGAGGACCCGTACCGGTTCGTGCCGAGCGTCGGCGAGATCGACCTGTACCTGTGGGGCGAGGGCCGGCACGAGCAGCTCTGGCACGTGCTCGGCGCGCACCACCGCCCGCACGAGGGCGTCGACGGCACATCGTTCTCGGTGTGGGCGCCGCACGCGCAGGCCGCGCGCGTGATCGGCGACTTCAACGGCTGGTACGGCGTCGGCCACGCCATGCGGCGCCTGGACGACAACGGCGTCTGGGAGCTGTTCATCCCGGGCCTGCAGCCCGGGCACCCGTACAAGTTCGAACTGCTCACGAGCGACGGCCGGTGGGTGGAGCGCGCGGACCCGATGGCCCGCTACACCGAGGTGCCGCCGGCCACCGCATCCCGGATCGCCGACACGCACTACGAATGGACCGACACCGAGTGGATGGAGCGGCGGGCGAAGACCGACCCGCACAACAGCCCGATGTCGGTGTACGAGGTGCACCTCGGGTCGTGGCGCCCGGGCCTGGACTACCGGGCGGCCGCCGACGACCTCATCGGCTACCTCGACTACATGGGCTTCACCCACGTCGAGTTCCTGCCGCTCGCCGAGCATCCGTTCGGCGGGTCGTGGGGCTACCAGGTGACCGGCTACTACGCGCCGACCAGCCGTTTCGGGCATCCGGACGACCTCAAGTACCTGATCGACCGCCTGCACAACGCCGGCTACGGCGTGATCATGGACTGGGTTCCGGGCCACTTCCCCAAGGACGAGTGGGCGCTGGCCCGCTTCGACGGGGAGCCGCTGTACGAGCACTCCGATCCGCGCCGCGGCGAGCAGATGGACTGGGGCACGCTGATCTTCAACTTCGGCGACTCCCAGGTGCGCAACTTCCTGGTGGCGAACGCGCTGTACTGGCTGGAGGAGTTCCACATCGACGGCCTGCGGGTCGACGCGGTGGCGAGCATCCTGTACCTCGACTACTCGCGCGAGGAGGGCCAGTGGCTGCCGAACAAGTACGGCGGCCGCGAGAACCTCGAGGCGATCAGCTTCCTGCAGGAGGTCAACGCCACCGCGTACAAGCGGAACCCGGGCATCGTGATCATCGCCGAGGAGTCGACGAGCTGGCCGGGCGTCACCAAGCCGACCAGCCAGTCCGGCCTGGGTTTCGGGCTGAAGTGGAACATGGGGTGGATGAACGACACCCTGCGGTACATGCAGGAGAACCCGATGTACCGGCAGTACCACCACAACCTGCTCACCTTCGGGCTGGTCTACGCGTTCAGCGAGAACTTCGTGCTGCCGATCAGCCACGACGAGGTCGTGCACGGCAAGGGATCGCTGCTGCACAAGATGCCCGGCGACCAGTGGCAGAAGCTCGCCAACGTGCGCGCCTACCTGTCGTTCATGTGGGCGCACCCGGGCAAGCAGCTGCTGTTCATGGGCAGCGAGTTCGGGCAGCCGTCGGAATGGTCGGAGGAGCGCGGGCTGGACTGGTGGATCCTCGACCAGCCGGTGCACCAGGGGCTGCAGAAGCTCGTCGGGCAGCTGAACCGGGTGTACCGCGAGACACCGGCGCTGTGGGAGCAGGACAACGTCTCACAGGGCTTCGAGTGGATCGACGGCGGCAACGCCACCCAGAACGTGCTCGCGTTCCTGCGCTGGTCGAAGGACGGCACCCCGCTCGTCGGCCTGTTCAACTTCGGCGGCAACCCCGTCGGCCCCTACCGGGTCGGCCTGCCGTTCGGCGGCGTGTGGCGCGAGGCGCTGAACACGGATGCCGAGGAGTACGGCGGATCGGGCGTCGGCAACTACGGCTCGATCACGGCGCTCGACGAGCCGTTCCACGGCCGCCCCGCGTCGGCCGAGCTGACGCTGCCGCCGCTGGGCGCGCTGTGGCTGGTGCCCGAGGCGCCGCCGGCGAAGCAGTAGCGGCTCGGAAGGCGGAGCGGCTCAGTAGAGCAGCATCGTGAGTCGCCGGCGCGCGGCGACGACCCGCGGGTCGTCGGCGCCGGCGATCTCGAAGTAGTCGAGCAGTCGCAACCGCACGGTGTTGCGACCCGCGGTGTCGAGGCCCGGGAACAGGTCGAGCAGGCGGGCGAACGCGTCGTCGAGGTGACCGCCCGCGACGTCGAGGTCGGCGACCGCGAGCTGCGCCTCGACATCGGCCGGTGCCTCGGCGGCGGCGGTACGCACCGACTGGGCGTCGGCGGCGGCCAGCCGCTGCAGCAGCTTGACCTGCGCCAGACCGGCCACGGCGAGCTGATCGCGCGGGTTCTGCGCGATGGCGGTCTCGTACTCCCTGATCGCGGTGGCGAGGTCGCCGGCCTCGATGGCGTCGTAGGCCTCCTGGTGGTGCGGCGGCAGCGGCTCCTCCACCGGCTCGGCCGCCTCACCCGGCTCGCCGACGTCGATCGTGCCCGTGACGCCGTTCTGCGCGGCCAGCTGCAGCACCTGGTCGAGCACGCCCCGCAGCTCGTCGGCCGGCGGCATCCCGGCGAACAGCTGCAGCGGGCGCCCGCCGATCACGGCGGCGACGGTCGGCACCTGCGACACCTGGAACGCCTGCACCAGCTGCGGGCTGCGGGTGGCGTCGACGGTCGCGAGCGCGATGCGCCCGCCGTACTCGTTCACGAGCGGTGCGAGCGACGGCTCGACGCCCTGGCCGTAGAACTCGACGAGCACCGGCACCGTGCGCGACAACTCGAGCGCCTCGGTGAAGCTCACGTCGTCGAGCTCGCGCACCGCTCCCCCGCCGGTCTGCTGCGGAGCGCCGGCGGGCGGGGCCGAGGGCCGGACGAGGGACGAGAGGTCGACGGCGCCGCGCAGGTTCGCGCCGCTCAGCGGGGCGTTGGTCATGAAGGGATCTCCGTTGGGTTGCTCCGGCGCTGCGTTCGCTACAGCTCGGCGGCCTTGATGAGCCCCTGGCTGTAGCCGAGGAGCACGATCTTCTCATTCTCACCGGCGGGCGGCACGTAGAACAGCAGCTGGTCGCCGTAGGTGGCGATGACGCCCTTCGTGCTGACGGCGACACCGGAGAGCGCCTTGACCGCACCTGACGGGTTCACCGCCGCGCCCTCCTCGACCGGCTGCACCTGGGTGGTCTCGTTGAGGTTCACGGCGATCAGCGCACCCGCGTCGTTGGTCGCGAACACGATCGGCTCGGCCCCGCCGAGGGCGTGGCCGAAGCTGACCGTCGCCGTGGTGGGCAGGTTCGCGATGATCTGCTGCTTGGCCGCGAGCCCGACGGCCGCGCGCAGCGAATCGCCCTCGGCCTCGAACTGCAGGTACGAGGCGCTGTCGACGTCCTTCTCCAGGATGTCCGCGTACGCGAGCGCCACGTCGTCGGCGGGCACGCGCAGCAGCGGGCTGTCCGGCGCGAGTCGCGCCGTGCCGATGTCGGCCGGGGCGACGTCCGGCAGCACGGCGGAGGGCTCGAGCGTGATGGCGTAGCTCACCTTGTAGTTCTCGCGCGCGCTCGGCTGCACCATGAACAGGGCGATCGGAGCGACCGTCGTGTCCTCCTGGTCCCCGACGACGGCCATGATCGTGCGCGGCCAGCTCTCGCGCTGCTCCGGCAGCACGAGCTGCACCGGGCCGGCCGGGATGGCGGGCAGTCCGCCGATGGCCGGGTCCGCGGCGCGGATGGCGTAGCTCGCGGTGCGCAGCTCGAGCGCCGCGCCGGTG
>DATMVL010000186.1:0-3434 GCA_035563175.1 Rhodoglobus sp.
ACATCTGCTTCATCCCCGACGGCGACACCCGCGGCTGGCTGGCGGAGAAGGTCGGCGCCGAGCGCGGCGACATCCTCGACCGGTCCGGTCGCGTGATCGGCAGCCACGAGGGCGCGCATGCGTTCACGGTCGGGCAGCGCAAGGGCCTCAACATCGGCTACCCGGCACCGGATGGGCGTCCGCGATTCGTGCTGGAGGTGCGGCCGGTCAGCAACGAGGTCGTCGTCGGCCCGAAGGAGGCCCTCGCGATCGCGGAGCTCGCCGGCGCCGCCTACAGCTGGGCCGGGGCCGAGCCCGAGCATCCCGACGTGCCGTTCCCGGTGCAGGTGCAGGTGCGCGCGCACGGCGATCCCGTGCCGGCGACCGCGGTGCTGCGCGACGGCGAACTGGTCGCGACCCTGGACGAGCCGCTCACGGGCGTCGCCCCGGGGCAGACCGCGGTGATCTACGACGGCACCCGCGTGGTCGGGCAGTGCACGATCGATCGCACGGTCAGCGCGGTGCCCGCGGCGGTCTGAGCCCGCGCGACGGCGAAATCTAGGACCAGGGTCGAGCCGTCGTCAAGACCGGCCGGCGCTGCCGGGCCCGAGCGTAGGTTGATGCGCGTGTCGAACACCGCGCAGCCGAGGACCATCCGCAGCCTGATCCCCGCCCGCATGGACCGGCTGCCGTTCACCCGGTTCCACTGGATGATCGTGATCGGCCTCGGGTTCAGCTGGATCCTCGACGGGCTCGAGATCCAGATCGTCTCCCTCGGCGGCTACGAGAACACGCTCGACATGAACGCGACGGATGTCGGCATCGCCGGCACCGTCTACCTCGTCGGCCAGGTGGTGGGCGCGCTGGTGTTCGGCCGGCTGGCCGACACCCTCGGGCGCAGGAAGCTGTTCATCATCACGCTGATCATCTACCTGGCCGCCAGCGGCATCGCGGGCCTGTCGCCGAACGCGGAGTTCTTCTGGGTGTTCCGCTTCATCGCGGGCCTCGGCATCGGCGGCGAGTACGCGGCGATCAACTCGGCGATCGACGAGCTGATCCCGTCCCGCTACCGGGGTCGCGTCGACATCGCGATCAACGGCACGTACTGGTTCGGCGCGGCGCTGGGCGCCTTCTCCGGCATCTTCCTGCTGAACCAGGAGCTCTTCCCCGAGGATCTCGGCTGGCGGCTCGCCTTCTTCATCGGGCCGCTGCTGGGCCTCGCACTCATCGTGGTCCGCCGGCACATCCCCGAATCGCCGCGCTGGCTGATGACGCACGGCCGCGAGGAGGAGGCCGAGAAGACGGTCATCCAGATCGAGCACCACGTCGAGCACGAGACCCACCACGAGCTGCAGGCGGTGCCCGACGAGAAGGCGATCGAGATCGTCCCCCAGAAGCGCACGCCGTTCCTGGTCATCTTCCGAGTGCTGCTGCGCGAGTACCCGACCCGGCTGCTCGTCGGCGCCACCATGATGATCACGCAGTCGTTCCTGTACAACGCGATCTTCTTCACCTACTCGCTGGTGCTGACCAACTTCTACGACCTGCCGGTGTCGGCGGTGCCGCTGCTGTTCTTCCCGTTCGCGATCGGCAACCTGCTCGGCCCGCTGCTGCTCGGTCCGCTGTTCGACACGTGGGGCCGGCGCCAGATGATCTTCCTGACCTACACGGTCTCCGCGATCGTGCTGGCGATCTCCGCCGCGCTGTTCAGCGCCGGGGCCATCACGGCGGTGGTGCACGTCATCCTGTGGTGCGTCTCGTTCTTCTTCGCCTCGGCCGGCGCATCGTCGGCGTACCTCACGGTCAGCGAGATCTTCCCGCTCGAGATGCGCTCGCAGGTGATCAGCTACGTGTTCGCGATCGGGCAGATCGTCGGCGCCATCGCGCCCGTGCTCTACGCCTCGCTCATCGGCGACGGCACGGATCGCGGCCCGCTCACGGTCGGCTACTACCTCGGGGCCGGCGTCATGCTGGTGGGCGGCATCATCGCCGCGATCTTCGGTGTCGCCGCCGAACGGAAGTCGCTGGAGGACATCGTCGATCCGCTCACCGCATCCAACCGGGTGGCGCGGAAAGGGTGACGGCGGCCGGTTCTAGGCTGGGCGGCATGGCCGACGTTCCTGCCGACGAGGTACCGCAGCACGCCGACCCCGCGCTCGTCTCGGCGAAGGAGGAGGTGCAGCGGCTCACCTCGCGCATCCTCGAGCTGCGCGACGCGTACTACGAACGCGACGCCGAGCTCGTGCCGGACGCCGAGTACGACGCCATGGTGCGGCGGCTCGAGGAGCTCGAGCGCACCTGGCCCGAGCTGCAGAGCCAGGACAGCCCGACGCAGACCGTCGGCGGGCGGGCCGCCGCGCTGTTCGATCCGGTCACGCACGTCGAGCGGATGCTGAGCCTCGACAACGTGTTCAGCCTCGACGAGTTCACCGCCTGGGCGGCGCGCGTCGAGCGGGATGCCGGTCGCCGCGTCGACTACCTGTGCGAGCTCAAGATCGACGGCCTGGCCATCAACCTGCGCTACGAGCACGGCCGGCTCACCAGCGCGGCGACCCGCGGCGACGGCGTGGTCGGTGAGGATGTCACCGAGAACGTGCGGGCGATCGAGTCGATCCCGGCCCGGCTGGCCGGCAGCGGGCATCCGCCGCTCGTCGAGGTGCGGGGCGAGATCTTCTTCCCCGTCGAGGCGTTCCGGGCGCTGAACGCCGAGCAGGCCGCCGCGGGCGAACGCGTCTTCGCGAACCCGCGCAACGCCGCCTCGGGGTCGCTGCGGCAGAAGTCCGAGGGCAAGAACTCGGCGGGGCTCGACCTCATGCGCCGACGGCTGAGCAGGCTGCGGATGCTCGTGCACGGCATCGGGGCCTGGCCGAACCCGCCCGTGGCCGCCCAGAGCGAGGTGTACGGCCTCCTCGCCGGGTGGGGACTGCCGACCAGCAGCCACTTCTCGGTGGAGGCCACCGCCGAGGGCGCCGCGGCGTACATCGAGCACTACGGCGAGCACCGCGACAGCGTCGAGCACGAGATTGACGGCGTCGTGGTCAAGGTCGACGAGCTCGCGCTGCACGAGGAGCTCGGCGCGACCAGCCGCGCCCCGCGCTGGGCCATCGCGTACAAGTACCCGCCCGAGCAGGTGAACACGAAGCTGCTCGACATCGTCGTCTCGGTCGGGCGCACCGGTCGGGTCACACCGTTCGCCGTGATGGAGCCCGCCCGGGTCGCGGGGTCGGTGGTGCGTCAGGCGACGCTGCACAACCAGGATGTGGTGAAGGCGAAGGGCGTGCTCGTCGGCGACACCGTCGTGCTGCGCAAGGCCGGCGACGTGATCCCCGAGGTGCTCGGCCCCGTGGTGGAGCTGCGCGACGGCACCGAACGTGAGTTCGTGATGCCGGAAAACTGCCCGGAGTGCGGAACACCGCTGAAGCCGGCCAAGGAGGGCGACGTCGATCTGCGCTGCC
>DATMVL010000187.1:0-2202 GCA_035563175.1 Rhodoglobus sp.
GAGCGGATCCGAGGCATCAGCGTCAACGACCTCCGCGGTCTCGAGGCGGCCGGGCTGCCTCCCCGGCGGGTCGCCGAGCGGGCGGCGGACCTCGCGGCGCGGATGGTGTTCGAGGACGGCTTCTTCCACGCCGACCCGCACCCCGGCAACCTCTTCATCGAGCCCGACGGGCGGATCGGCCTCATCGACTTCGGGATGGTCGGCGAGCTCGACGACGAGCTGCGCGACCGGCTCGCGCGGGTGCTGCTGGCTCTCGTGCAGAAGGATCCGCGGCGGCTCGCCGGCGCTCTCCTGCGACTCGGCACCACCCGGCGCAGCCCCGACCCGACGGCGCTCGCCGCGGACCTCGTGCCGGTGATCGACCTGTATCGCGGACGATCCCTCGGCGAGGTGCAGGTGGGGCGGCTCAGCTTCGCGGTGCTCTCCGTGCTGCGGCGGCACCGGCTGCGCCTGCCGCGCGAGATCACGCTGCTCATCAAGATGGTGACGACGGTCGAGGGGATCGGCACCCGGCTCGACCCCGATTTCGAGCTCGGCACCGTACTGGGGCCGTACGCGCGGCGCCTTGCGGCGCAGCGGCTGTCGACGCGCGCTCTGCTGCACCGGATCACGGACTCCCGAGCGGACGTGATCGCCCTCGTCGGCGAGCTTCCCGAGCAGCTGCGGCGCGTGAGCGAGATCCTCGAGGCCGGCGGGGTCGACGTGCACCTGCGCGCCTCCGAACTCGATCCGCTGGTCAGTCGCATGGAGCGGGTCGGCCAGCGCCTGGTGGTGGCGGTGATCGCGAGTGCGCTCCTGCGGGGCATCGGCCAGATCATGGCCGCCAACCCCACCCGATGGGGCTCCTGGCAGGCGCCGCTCGTGGGCGCCGGCATGGGCGTGCTCGCCACCATGAGCACGTACCTGGCGTGGACTGGCCGGCACCGGCGGCGTCGCTGACCCGGCACCGACCTCGGCCGGCCCCGGTCAGTCGGCCCAGTCGATCGTGATGCCGCCGTTCGTGGTGCGGGCCGTCACCGTGCGCTCGGCCCGGCGGTCGCTCTCCACGTTCCCGCCGATCCCGCCGTTCGTCGTCTGGGCGTCGAGGAAGTAGGACTCGCCGTCGTCGGGCAGGCGGATGCCGATCCCGCCGTTGGTGCTGCGGGCCTCCACGACCGTGGGCGGCGTGCTGAACTCCAGGTCGACGCCGCCGTTCGTCGTGCGGGCGGACACCCGCTCGCCGGCCCCCTCTCTCAGCTCGATCGCCCCGTTCGTCGTGACCGCGGTGACCGCGCCCGAGACGTCGTCGAGCTCGATCCTGCCGTTCGTCGTGCCGAGGTCCAGCGCACCTTCCTGCCCCTGCACCGAGATGGCGCCGTTGGTCCCGGTGACCGCGAGGTCCACGTCGGGCGGCAGCTCCACCTGCACCTGGAGCGAGCAGAAGCTGAACCACTGTCGAGGGCACCCGCCCTCGATCAGCGTCTCGTCACCCACGGTCTCGACGTGCAGCTCCGGCTCCTGGCCGGTGTGCCGACCGGTGACTTGGACGACCACCTCGTCGCCTTCCGCCGCGACGAAGTCGAGCCGCGCGTCCGGCACCTCGACCCGCACGCTGGAGCCGGCCGGAGCGCGGTAGTCGAGGTCCACGCCGGCGCCCGACAGCAGCGGCACGGCGGCGAAGACGGCGAGTACGAGCATGCCGACGAACAGCACGGGGAGGCCGGCGAACAGGAACGCCTTGAGCGCCGGGGACAGCCCCCGCCGGGGGTTCGGATCGGTGGGGGTGGTGACCATTGGGTCCTCGATTCGGTCGTCCTGGGATTCCGCGCGCACCGTCCGCTCGATCCCATCGCCGGCCGCACCCGGGGGTGAGGGGCGAAGGTCCTCCGCGCGACCGCCGGCCGGCACCTGCGAGCATGGCGGGATGACTCCGCCCTCCGAAGACGCCACCGCTCAGGAGAACCTCGTCGCCCTGTCGCGGTGGATCGACGCCGGCAACGCGCACCGCGACCCGGAGGCCCAGCTGTGGGGGCGGGTCGCGAAGATCGCGGAGGAGCACGGGGAGGCCGTGGCGGCACTGATCGGGATGACGGGGCAGAACCCGCGCAAGGGCGTGACACACGGAGCGGACCAGGTGATCGACGAGCTGCTCGATGTCGCCATCACGGCGCTCGGCGCCGTCGAGCACCTCACCGGTCATCGCGGTGACGCGTTCGCCCTCCT
>DATMVL010000188.1:0-3348 GCA_035563175.1 Rhodoglobus sp.
GATCCTGTGGTTCGCGCTGCGACGGGCCAGCGCGCCGGCCTGAGCCGCGGCGTTCGCCGCATTCCGAGCCGGATGTCCGCGTCGGTCGGTCACGGAGCCGTCGGCTGCGCCTCCGCCGGCACCGCTCGCGGCTGCCGCCCGCGGATGACGAACCCGAACGCCGCCGCGACGAAGAACATCAGCACGCCGTAGACGGCGCCGGGCAGCGACATCTCGAAGACCTCGAGCACCGTCTGCGCGATCACGATGGCGAGGGTCGCGTTGTGGATGCCGATCTCGAACGCGCTCGCCACCGCCTGCGGCCGCTCGATGCGGAACAGCCGCGGCACCAGGTAGCCGATGGTCAGCGAGAGCAGGCAGAACAGCACGGTGATGCCGGCGAGCGCGGCCAGGTTGTCGAGCAGCGGCCGCAGGTTCGAGACGACCGCGCCGACGATGACGACGACCAGGATGATCACCGAGGCGATGCGCACCGGGCGGTCCATGGCATCCGCGAACCGGGGCGCGAGCCGGCGCACCAGCATGCCGGCCGCGACCGGGAGCAGCACGATCGCGAACACCCGCAACGCCTCGGTGAACTCGATGCCGAGGGTTCCGGATGCGGGACCGAAGTAGGCGATCGCCAGATTGACCAGCAGGGGCAGGGTGAACACCGAGATCACCGAGTTGATGGCGGTGAGCGAGATGTTCAGCGCGATGTCGCCGCGGAACAGGTGGCTGTACAGGTTCGCGGTGGTGCCGCCGGGTGACGCGGCGAGCAGGATCATGCCGACCGCGAGCACCGGCGGCAGCTGGAACAGCAGCACGAGCGCGAAGCACACCGCGGGCAGCAGCACGAGCTGGCAGGCGAGGGCGACGACGACGGCCTTCGGATGCTTGGCGATGCGCCCGAAGTCGCCGAGCGTGAGCGAGAGGCCGAGCCCGAACATGATGATGCCGAGCGCGATCGGCAGGGCGATGGAGGTCAACGCTGATCCCATGCGCACATCTAAGCGGTGACGGGGCTCCTCGCACCAGAGGCGGCGGCCAGCAGCGTGGTGAGGCCGTCGCGGATGGTCTCGAGCTCGCCGACGCTCATGCCGAGCCGCGCGACGATCCGGCCCGGCACCTGCTCGGCCTGGCGGCGCAGCGCTCGCCCGGCATCCGTCAGCTCGATGTCGAGCGCGCGCTCGTCGGCGGCGTTGCGTGTGCGGGTGACGTACCCGGCTGCCTCGAGGCGCTTCAGCAACGGCGAGAGGGTGGCGGGCTCGAGCAGCAGCGCCTCGCCGATGTCGCGCACGGTGCGCGGGCTGCGCTCCCAGAGCGCGAGCATGACGAGGTACTGCGGGTGGGTGAGGCCGAGCGGTTCGAGCACCGGGCGGTAGAGGCCGATGACGCTGCGGGATGCCGCGGCGAGCGCGAAGCAGACCTGACGATCCAGGGTGAGCGGGTCGACATCCGGCATTTCGTTAGTATACTAACTGTTCGTGAGCGAAGGAAACCGGTGGTGGGAGCGGCTGAACCGCGGACTGCTGCCGTTCATGGGTCCGGCGCAGGTCGGCCCCTACGACACCCCGCCGGCGCCGACCGCGAGCATCTGCCCGCTCTGCGGCCAGCCGATGGAGCGGCACGTGATCGAGCGCAGCTCGACCGCCCCTACTCGGCTGCACTGCCCTCCAGCAGCAGCGGCCTGAGCTGGTCGGCGGTGTCCACCGCCGCGATCGAGCCCTCCTCCTCGGCGGGCGAGCCGTAGCCCCAGCGCACGAAGATCGTCGAGATGCCGTTGGCCGCCGCGCCCTCGACGTCGTAGTCGCGGTCGCCGACCATGATCGGGCGGCTGACGTCGACGCCGATCATCTCGAAGCGGTGGATGGCCTCCGCGATGATGTCGCTCTTCGCGCTGCGGATCTCGTCGATCGACGCCCCCGAGATCACCCGGAAGTACTGCGTGAGGTTGCCGTGGTCGAGGATCACGGATGCCGGGAACTCGGGCTTCGACGTCGCCAGCGCCAGCGGCACGCCGGCCTCGTGCAGCGCCCGAACCACACCGGCGATGCCCGGGAAGATCGGGCTGTCCTTCGCGTTGTCGAGGTAGTGCTGGCGGTAGATCGCCAGCGCCTGCTGCGCCTCGACCGGCGTCATACCGGCGAGCTCGGCGAACGCCACCAGGATCGGCGGGCCGACGTAGGCGCGCAGCTCCTCGGCCGACGGCACCGGGCGGCCGAGCTGCTCGAACATGTAGCCGAGGGATGCGGTGATGCCGGGCGCCGAGTCGGCGATCGTGCCGTCGAGGTCGAAGAGCACGCACGTGTAGGGCGAGACCGCCATCAGAACAACCTCGAATCGCTGTCGTCGAGCCCGCGCATGGCGTCGTAGTCGAGCACCAGGCAGCGGATTCCCCTGTCCTGCGCGAGCGTACGCGCCTGGGGCTTGATCTCCTGCGCCGCGAAGACGCCCTCCACCGGGGCGAGCAGCGGGTCGCGGTTCATGAGGTCGAGGTAGCGGGTGAGCTGTTCGACCCCGTCGATGTCGCCGCGCCGCTTGATCTCGACCGCGACGCTGCCACCACGGGCATCCTTCGCCAGGATGTCCACCGGGCCGATCGCGGTCATGTACTCGCGGCGCACCAGCCGGTGACCCTCGCCGAGCAGCTCGATCTGCTCCGCGAGCAGTCGCTGCAGGTCGGCCTCGACGCCGTCCTTGCGCAGTCCCGGATCGACGCCGAGGTCGTGGCTGGAGTCGTGCAGGATCTCGTGGATGCTGATGACGAGCAGGTCGCTGGTCTTCGCCTGGGCGACCCGCCAGATCTGCTGCACGCCGGCATCCGCCTGCTCGGGGTCCGGCTCCATCACCGTGAGCGTGCACGGCGGGCTCATCCAGTTGAGCGGCTTGTAGCTGAGCGAGTCGGCGTGCACGAGCACGCTGCCGTCGGCCTTCACCATGAGCACGCGGGTGGCGAGCGGCAGGTGCGCCGACAGCCTGCCGGCGTAGTCCACCGAGCAGAGGGCCACCACGAGACGCACGGGTTCGAGCCTACCGGCGGCGATTTCTCAGGAGATGCGGGCGGTGCACAGGGCGGAACGATCGGTCACAGCGGACGCGGCTCCTCGAACGTGTCGACCGGCTCGGCGGCGCCGCGCTGCGGCTCGCGCGCGGCTCCCGCGAGGAACGCGCCGAGCGCGCACAACACCAGCACGACGAGCAGGGCGTACAGGATGCCGATCTGCTCGCCGAGCACGCCGATCACCGGCGGGCCCACCAGGAACGCGGCGTAGCCGATGGTGGCGACCGCGCTCACGCGGGCGGCGGCGTTGCGCGGGTCGTCGGCGGCGGCCGACATGCCGATCGGGAACCCCAGCGAGGCGAGAT
>DATMVL010000189.1:0-2985 GCA_035563175.1 Rhodoglobus sp.
CTGGGGACTCGCGCACACCGCGAGGCTGCTGCTCGCGCGGCTGCTGCCGGTCGCCGTGCCGACGCGGCCCGCGCTCCCCCGTCTCGTGCCGACCGCCCGCGTCGCGGTGCCGCGCACGATCCTGCTGCTGTCGGCGATGCGGCGGCGTGGTCCGCCGGTGGGGTCCGTTGCGGCCTGAGCCGCACGCAGCCACCCCCACACCCACGACCACAGAAGGATCATCCATGCGCAAGTCCACTCTGCCCGTCGCCGTCGGCGCCGGCATCCTGCTCGCCGTCGCAGCCCCGCTCGCGGCGAGCGCCCACGTCACCGTCGACCCCGGCTCGGCTGAGCCCGGGTCGTACGCCCTCATCACGGTGAAGGTGCCGAACGAGTCCGACACCGCCGAGACCAACCGGCTGGAGCTCACCCTGCCCACCGAGGAGCCGTTCACCAGCGTGCGCACCGTGCCGGTGCCGGGCTGGGATGCGGAGCTCGTCCGCGACGGCGACACCGTCACCTCGATCGTCTGGACCGCGCAGGCCGGCTCGGAGATCGGCGACGGCGAGCTCGGGCTGTTCCCGTTCTCAGCGGGCCCCGTACCGGAGGTCGGCTCGCTGCTGCTGCCCGCCGACCAGGGCTACACCGACGGCTCCGTCGTGAGCTGGAGCGACGAGGACCCCGAGGCCGAGCTGCCCGCACCGGTGCTGTACGTGCTCGACGCGCCGGTCGACCACCACGGCGGGGCGAGCGCCGAGTCGCACGACGAGGAGCCGGCCGCCGACGCGGCCGCGCCCGCTGCGGCCGAGCCGGATGTGCTGGCCCGCGTGCTCGGCATCGCCGGGCTCGTCGTCGGCGTCGTCGGACTGATCGTGGCGCTGCTGTCGCGGCGCACCGCGAAGCCGTGAGACGCGCCCTCGCGGTGCTGCTCGCCGCCGGCGTCGTGCTGCTCAGTGCGACGCCGGCGGCGGCGCACAACTACCTCGTCGCCTCGAGCCCGGAGGAGGGCAGCACCATCGACGTGCTGCCCGAGGCGTTCTCGATCACCACGAACGACCAGCTGCTCGACTTGACGGGCGAGGCCGACGGCTTCGCCCTGGAGGTGACGGATGCGGCGGGCGCCTACTACGGCGACGGGTGCCTCACCGTCGACGGCGCCACGCTCTCGGCCGGCGCCGCGCTCGGCGAGCCGGGCGACTACCGCCTGGTGTACCGCTTCGTGTCGGCGGACGGGCACACCGTCATCGGCGAGCTCGCGTTCACCTGGGCGGGCGAGCCAACCGCGCAGGGCACCTCGACACCACCCGACTGCGGCGGCACCGTCGACCCGGCGCCGGCGGCGACCGCGGCGCCCCAGCAGCGGCAGGATGCAGCGCTCGGCGACGTGCTGTGGATCGGCGGCGCCATCGCGGCTGTGCTGATCGCCGGGCTGATCACCGTGATGCTGCTGACGCGGCGCAAGCCGCAGGAGTAGCACGCAGAACGGCCCGCTCCCTTCCGGGGGCGGGCCGTTCTGTAGGTGCAGGACTACTTCGCGGTGATGGCCGCGGGAGCGGTCTTCCGGCTCGTGAGCACCTGGTCGATCAGGCCGTACTCGACGGCCTCGGCGGCGCTCAGGATCTTGTCGCGCTCGATGTCGCGGTTGACCTGCTCCGGCGTCTTGTTGGAGTGCTTCGACAGCGTCTCCTCCAACCAGGTGCGCAGTCGCAGCACCTCGGCGGCCTGGATCTCGATGTCCGACGCCTGACCCCGCCCGGCCTCGCCGACAGCGGGCTGGTGGATGAGGATTCGGGCGTTCGGCAGCGCGAGCCGCTTGCCGGGGGTGCCGGCGGCGGTGATGACGGCGGCTGCGGAGGCGGCCTGACCGAGCACCACCGTCTGGATATGCGGGCGGATGTACTGCATCGTGTCGTAGATCGCCGTCATCGCGGTGAACGAGCCACCGGGCGAGTTGATGTACATCACGATGTCGCGGTCGGGGTCCTGCGACTCGAGCACGAGCAGCTGGGCCATGACGTCATCGGCCGACGCGTCGTCGACCTGCACGCCGAGGAACACGATGCGGTCCTCGAACAGCTTCGCGTACGGGTCCTGACGCTTGTAGCCGTACGCCGTGCGCTCCTCGAACGAGGGCAGGATGTACCGCGACTCGGGCATGTTGCCGACCGCGGCCGGCAGGTTTCCGGCAGCCCGGAACGTGGGGGTCTCCATGAATGTGCCTTCCTACTTCTGCTCGCCGGCGGTGACCTCGGCGACGTCGATGGCGGTCTCGCGGATGTGGTCCACGAAGCCGTACTCGAGCGCCTCCTGGGCGTTGAACCAACGGTCGCGGTCGCCGTCGGCGTTGACCTGCTCGACGCTCTTGCCGGTCTGCGCGGCGGTGATCTCAGCGAGCCGCCTCTTCATGTCCAGGATGAGCTGCGCCTGGGTCTGGATGTCGCTCGAGGTGCCGCCGAAGCCGCCGTGCGGCTGGTGCAGCAGCACGCGCGCGTTGGGCGTGATGAACCGCTTGCCCTTGGTGCCGGCGGTCAGCAGCAGCTGCCCCATGGAGGCCGCCATGCCGATGCCGACGGTGACGATGTCGTTGGGCACGAACTGCATCGTGTCGTAGATCGCCATGCCCGCGGTGATCGAGCCACCGGGCGAGTTGATGTAGAGGGAGATGTCCTTCTTCGGGTCCTCCGCCGCGAGCAGCAGCAGCTTCGCCGCGATCTCGTTCGCGTTCTCGTCGCGCACCTCCGATCCCAGCCAGATGATGCGGTCCTTCAGCAGCCTGTCGAAGACTGAGCTGACCAGTGCCGGTTCGGCCATGTTCGTTGCGCTCCCACTGTTCTTGATGATTCGAGCGTTTTCGCTTCGGGTCGAATCTATCCGAGCGCCCAGACGCCCACGGCGCTGTTCGCCGTGGGCAGAGCCGCGGCGCGGGCTGCGCTACCGTGGCCGCTCGTGAGCGACTGGCGGAGCAGGGTGGATGCGGTGTGGGCCGCGGCGGCGGAGCACACCGAC
>DATMVL010000190.1:0-2666 GCA_035563175.1 Rhodoglobus sp.
AGGCCGTCACCTCGTACCCGGGCAGCAGCCCGTCCACCGGCTGCGCGATCGCGTCGGCGACGCGTCGGGCGATGGCTCCGGCGACCTCGGCGTCGGCATCCGGGCACACGATCATGAACTCGTCGCCGCCGAAGCGCCCAGCCACGTCCGAGGCGCGCACCGCATGACGCAGCCGCTGGGCGACCGCGGTGAGCACCACGTCGCCGAACCGATGCCCGAGCTCGTCGTTGACGCGCTTGAAGCCGTCCAGGTCGAGGAACAGCAGCGACATCGGCCGATCGAGCTCCTGCGCGGTGCGCATCGCCCCCGCGACGCTCTCGTCGAGCGTCTTGCGGTTCGCGAGCCCCGTGAGCTGGTCGTGCGTCGCCGCACGCCGCAGCTCCTCCTGCAGCTGCAGACGCGAGAACGCGAGGCCCGCCTGCTGGCTGAGCGCCCGCTGCAGCTCCATCGTCGGTGCGTCGAATTCGCGCGGCCGCCCGTAGAGGCAGCACAGGGCGCCGATCACCTTCTCGCCGTCCGCGATCGCGATGCCGCTGAACGCCTCGGCGCGATGCTCGCGCAGGCCGTCGCCCACCGCGGTGGACGCCGCGTAGGCATCGTCGAGTTCGGGATAGAGCACGACCTGATCGACCCGCAGCGCCCGCGAACCCGGCTCGCGCGCTGCGCGCACCGCGTCGAGCAGCGGCCGCAGGTGCTGCGAACCGACGACGTGGAAGGTCGTGCCGTCGGTGTCGTACACGGCGATCGCCACGTGGGACGCGGCGAACCCCTGCCGGGCCGCCTCGGTGAGCGCCGCCGACCACTCGTCCTCATCGGTCGCGGCGAGGAACCGGGTCGCGGCCTCGTGCAGCAGCCGCACACTCGCCGCGGCCGTCTCGGCCTGGCGCCGCGCACGGACCGTCTCGCGCTCGTACTCGGCGCGCACCGTGGAGTCGAACACGGCGAGCCGCACGCCGGGCATCCCCGTGTCGCCGGAGACGCGTGCGTTCAGCAGGATGGGCATCGCGCCGCCGTCGGCACGCACCACGGTCAGCGCCACCTCGCGCACCTCCCCGCGGTTCCAGAGCTCGTCCTGATGCCGGGTCGCGTAGAACACCTGGCTGCCGTCGTCGAGGAGCGAGGTGAACGGGCGCCCGAGCACGGCGTCGCGCTCATGGCCGGTCCATGACAGGAACGTGTCGTTGACGACCTGCACGACGTCGTCGCCGTCCGTGAGCAGCAGCCCGCAAGGGGCGTCGTCGAAGAACGCCGGCTCAGCGTGCATCGCGCACCAGCCGGTCCAGGTGGTCGCGGATGCGGCCCGCCACCTCGTCCGGCGCCGTCAGGTTGACCTGGTGGCCCCGGGCCTGCAGGTGCACGAGCTCGCTTCCGGGCAGGTGCGAATGCAGGTACTCGGCGACGTCGGGCGGCACGAGCCGGTCGTCTGCGGACTGCAGGATCAGCGAGGGGACGACGACATCCGCGAGGTCGCGCCGGGTGTCGGAGAGGAACATCGCCCGGGCGAGCTGCATCGCGAGGCCGGTGTCCGCATCCTGCATCGCGGCGGGACCGCCGAACAGCGGAGAGAGCGTCTCCGGCGAACGGACCGGGTTCGACTCGAGCGACGCGAGCAGGTCGTCCACGGCCTCCCGCGAGAACCCGCCGAAGTACCGGTGGTTGTCGAGGTACCGGGGGGATGCGCCGATCAGCACCAGCCCGCCGATCAGATCGGGGCGGCGGTTGACGGCCAGCACGCCGATCATGCCGCTGACGCAGTGCCCGACGAAGACCGCGTCGCGCACCGCGAGCTCGTCGAGGATGGCCACGACGTCGTCGGCGTATCCGTGCAGCGAGTCGTGCTTCACGCGGTCGTACGCGGCGAGATCCGAGCGCCCCGCACCGGCATGGTCGAAGAGCACCACGCGGTGATCCGCCTCGAACGCCGGCGCGATCTGCCGCCATGAGCTCTGGTCGCCGCCGAAGCCGTGGGCGAAGACGAGCGGGCGCCCTGCGGGGTCGCCGGAGACGTGCACGTTGTGACGACGCGCGACCTCGCCCGCCGGGTGCGGCATCTCCCCCTCCGATGATCAGTGGCGCAGTGATCCTAACCGTGGGCGGATGCGGTGCTGGGACGGTCTCACGACGAGTAGGATTCCGCCCGCACCGGCGACAATGGAGGCATGGTGCACGCACAGCAGCTGGCGGAGGTCGTCGACGACGCCCAGCTGGTGGCGGTCGCCGCCGTGCGGCAGTCGGTGAAGAACCTGCTGCTCACCCGCGCACTGCGCGACGCGGAGGATTTCGACGCCGAATGGTTCGCGGATGCGGTGCGGCATGAGTTCGAGGTGCTGGCCGCCGAGAAGGAGGCCGACGCGGAACGCCTGGAGCAGATCATCGCCCGCACCCGCAAGCGGCGCGGTGTCGCCCGCCATGCGGCGGACTACCGGGCGGGCGACCGCGCGCAGCTGCAGCTGCGGCGCGACGTCAGCCTGGCGCTGGCCGAGCGGTTGCGCGAATGCGGTGGCGACGAGGCGGTGACCCGCGAGATCGTCGCGACCGCGCGCGTGCAGGCACTGGACGAGATCAGCGCGGCCCGAGCGGCGACCCATCGTGCCGAGACGTCGCCGCTGGGCGAACTGGACCGGATGATGGCGCTCTCGATGCTCGCCGAGGATCTGGATCGTTTG
>DATMVL010000191.1:0-17531 GCA_035563175.1 Rhodoglobus sp.
CGACACCGTCAGCGACATCGCGGCCCGCTTCGGACTCTCCACGGCATCCGTGCTCGCCCTCAACGGGCTGAGCTGGTCGACTCTGATCTTCCCCGGACAGGAGCTGAAGCTCGCCGCTGCGGCGTCGGCGGCCCCGGCGCCCGCGCCGGCCCCGACACCGTCGCCGGCCAGCGGTCGCTACACGATCCTCGCCGGCGACACCGTCTCGGGTATCGCCGACCGGTTCGGCGTCTCGACGCTCTCGGTGCTGACCGCCAACGGCCTCGGCTGGTCCAGCCTCATCTACCCCGGCCAGACCCTCGTCATCCCGGGTGTCGTCGACCCGTCGACGCCGACACCGCAGCGCGAGCTCGTGGAGGGTCCCGCTCCCGAGGCGGCTGCGCCCGACGCGGTCGCGGCCCCACCCGCCGCCGAACCGGTCATCGAGCCGGTCGTCGCGGTCGAGCCGCTGCCCGAACCGGCGCCTGCCGCACCCGCGGCCGGCGGCTACACGGTGCGCTCCGGCGACACGCTCTCATCCATCGCGGCCGCCCACGGCGTGAGCACCCAGGCGCTGCTCGACGCGAACGGGCTCGACTGGTCGAGCGTCATCTACGCGGGCGGCACGCTGGAGATCCCCGGCGGCGGCAGCGCGCCGGCCCCCGCACCCGCCGCGGCGGCGCCCGCCGGCGCATCCGTCACCGGCCTGAACGACGAGATGGCCGCGAACGCCGCGACCATCGTGCAGGTCGGGCGCGAGCTCGGAGTGTCGGACTACGGCATCGTCATCGCACTCGCGACGGCCATGCAGGAGTCGAGCCTGCGCAACCTGACCTGGGGCGACCGCGACTCGGTGGGCCTGTTCCAGCAGCGCCCGAGCACCGGCTGGGGTTCGGTCGAGGAGCTCACCTCGCCGCACCACGCGACGTACCTGTTCTTCCACGGCCGCTCCGGGTACACCCGCGGGCTGCTCGACATCGCCGGCTGGGAGGGGATGCCCCTGACCGTCGCCGCGCAGAAGGTGCAGATCTCCGGCCACCCGGACGCCTACGCGAAGTGGGAGTCGTCGGCCTGGTCGTGGCTGGCCCAGCTCGGCTGAGCCCGCTCGCAGAGGCACGATCCGGTTACGAGCCGGTTCGAGCCGTGTCATCCCGCCGTCTGGCAACCGGCGAACTTTAGACTCTGACGGATGACCGCCAACTCCACCGATCCGATGATCGGCCGTCTGCTCGACGGCCGGTATCAGATCCGATCGCGGATCGCCCGCGGCGGCATGGCGACGGTCTACCTCGCGACCGACCTGCGGCTCGAGCGCCGGGTGGCCATCAAGGTCATGCACGGGCACCTCGCCGACGACAGCCGGTTCAAGGAGCGGTTCATCCAGGAGGCCCGATCGGCCGCCCGCCTGGCGCATCCGAACGTGGTCAACGTCTTCGACCAGGGTCAGGACAGCGAGCTGGCCTACCTGGTCATGGAGTACCTGCCCGGCATCACGCTGCGCGAGCTGCTGCAGGAGCACCACGTGCTCACCACGGAGCAGACGCTCGACATCATGGAGGCGGTGCTCTCGGGTCTCGCCGCCGCGCACAAGGCGGGCATCGTGCACCGCGACCTCAAGCCCGAGAACGTAATGCTCGCCGACGACGGACGCATCAAGATCGGCGACTTCGGGCTCGCTCGGGCGGCGTCGGCGAACACGGCGACCGGCGCGGCCCTGCTCGGCACGATCGCCTACCTCTCCCCCGAGCTGGTCACCCGCGGCCTGGCCGACACCCGCAGCGACATCTACGCGGTCGGCATCATGATGTACGAGATGCTCGTCGGCGAGCAGCCCTTCAGGGGCGAGCAGCCGATGCAGATCGCCTACCAGCACGCCAACGACACCGTGCCGGCGCCCAGCGCCAAGAACCCGAAGGTGCCGCACGAGCTCGACGAGATCGTGCAGTGGGCGACGGAGCGCGACCCGGAGCAGCGGCCGCGCGACGCCCGCGCCATGCTCGACCAGCTGTACGAGACGCACTCCGCCCTGATGAGCTCCCTGCCGCCCTCGGGCACCACCTCGGCGATGCGCACCATGGTGCTGCCGTCGGCGCCCCCGGCGGCTCCGGCCGCGCCCGAACCGGAGCGCGGCGACACGGCCGAGACCCAGGTCTTCGGTCAGCGCGGTCGCCCCGCCGCGGCGCTCGTGGCCGCTGCGCCTTCCGGGCCGACGCAGCGCGGCGAGACGCCGCGGCGGAATCGTCGGTGGGTCGTGGTGGTCGCCGTCATCGGCGCGCTGCTCGTCGCGGCGGCCGGGATCGGCGCCTACTTCACGTTCGGGCCGCCATCGCGCACGGTCATCCCGAGCGATATCAAGAGCATGGAACCGGCGGCGGCGCGTGCCGAGCTCGAGTCGCTCGGGCTCGTCGTCGAGCCGGATGGGCAGACCAGCTCGGTCGACGTGCCGGCCGGCCTCGTGGCCGAGAGCGACCCCGCGATCGGGTCGAGCGTGCCCAACGGCTCCACGGTGCAGCTGCTGATCTCCACCGGCCCGCGCCTGCTGCCAGTGCCCACCCTCAAGGGACTCGCCGAGGATCAGGCCCGGCAGGCGATCGACCTGGCCGGCTTCGAGGCGCAGGACAGCATCGCCCAGTTCGATGCGGAGGTGCCGGAGGGCACCGTCATCGACGCCCTCGACGCGGACGGCGCGAGCCTCGACGGTCGTGCGGAGTACGGCGAGCAGCAGCCGGTCACGCTGATCGTGTCGGTCGGACCGGTGCCAGATGTCAGCGGCCTGAGCCCGGCGGACGCCACCTCGCGCCTGGCAGCGGCCGAGCTCTCGGTCGGCGCCACCCGAGAGGACGAGTACAGCGACAGCATCCCGCAGGGCGCGGTGATCCGCGCCCTGTCGCCGGACGGCGGGCCCGTGCGGCCCGGCGGCACCGTCGACCTCATCACCTCGCGCGGCCCCGAGCTGGTCGTCGTGCCCGACGTGGTCGGCCTGTCGTGGGACGAGGCGAAGCCGCAGCTCGAGGCCGCCGGCTTCGATTTGAGCTACAACATCTTCGCCGACGCGGCGCCGGCCCTGTTCGAGGTCACCGGCCTCGACCCCGCGGGCGGCAGCGAGGCGCCCAAGGGCAGCACCGTGCGGGTGACCTTCACCACCTAGCGCGCGGCGCTCGCCTCAGACCGCGACCAGCTCCTCGGCCACGAGGAACGCGAGCTCGAGCGACTGCATGTGGTTCAGCCGCGGGTCGCACAACGACTCGTACCGGGTGGCGAGGGTGGCCTCGTCGATCTGCTCCGACCCGCCCAGGCACTCGGTCACGTCGTCGCCGGTGAGCTCGACATGGATGCCGCCCGGGTAGGTGCCGGCGGCGCGATGCGCCTCGAAGAAGCCCTTCACCTCATCGACGATGTCGTCGAAGCGGCGGGTCTTGTAGCCGGTCGGGGTCGTGACGCCGTTGCCGTGCATCGGGTCAGTGACCCACAGCGGCGTCGCGTCCATGCCCTTGATCGCCTCGAGCAGCGGCGGCAGCGCGTCGCGGATCCTGCCCGAGCCCATGCGGGTGATGAAGGTCAGGCGGCCCGGCTCGCGGTTCGGGTCGAGCTTGTCGATGAGCCGCTCCATCGTCTCGGGCGTCGTGCTCGGCCCGAGCTTCACCCCGATCGGGTTGCGGACGCGCGAGAAGTAGTCCACGTGCGCACCGTCGAGGTCGCGGGTGCGCTCCCCGATCCACAGGAAGTGCGCGCTCGTGTTGTACGGGGTGCCGGTGCGCGAGTCGATGCGCGTCATCGCGCGCTCGTAGTCCATCAGGAGGCCCTCGTGGCTGGAGTAGAACTCCACGCGCTTGAGCTCGTCGAAGTCGGCGCCGGCCGCCTCCATGAACTTGATGGCCCGGTCGATCTCGCCGGCGACCTTCTCGTAGCGGTGGTTGGCGGGGTTGGCGGCGAAGCCCTTGTTCCACTGGTGCACCTGGCGCAGGTCGGCGAAACCGCCCTGCGTGAAGGCGCGCACCAGGTTCAGGGTCGACGCGGAGGTGTGGTACCCCTCGACGAGCCGGTGCGGATCGGCGCGACGCGACTCCGGGGTGAAGTCGTAGCCGTTCACGATGTCGCCGCGGTAGGCCGGCAACGTGACGTCGCCCCGGGTCTCGGTGTCGCTCGAGCGGGGCTTGGCGAACTGCCCCGCCATGCGGCCCATCTTCACGATCGGCTTCGAGGCGCCGTAGGTGAGCACCACCGCCATCTGCAGGATGGTCTTCACCCGGTCGCGGATGTTCTGCGCGGTCGCGCCCGCGAAGGTCTCGGCGCAGTCGCCGCCCTGCAGCAGGAACGCCTCACCGGCAGCCGCGCGGGCCAGACGCTGGCGCAGCACGTCGACCTCGCCGGCGAACACCAGGGGCGGCAGTGCCGAGATCTTGGCGGCGGCCTCGCCGACGGCCTCACGATCCCACTCCGGCTGCTGCTTGATCGGCAGGGTGCGCCAGTGGTCGAGTCCCGCGAGCACCTCGGGATCAGCGGGCACGACGGTTTCGGACGGGTCTACCACAGCGGTTCCTTCTGGGACGGGCAACAGCACACGAGCCTAGCGCCCCGCGAGCCGGTCACCGGCTCATCGTGCCGAGGCGCTCCTTGACCGAACTGGCGTACACGTCCACGTATTCCTGGCCGCTGATGCGGCTGAGCTCGACCATGATCTCGTCCGTGATGGCCCGGAGGATGAACCGGTCGCCCTCGAGGCCCTCGAACCGCGAGAAGTCCAGGGGTTCGCCGATGATGATCCCGATCCGCCGCACCTTGGGCATCTTGGTGCCGGTGGGCATGACCTTCTCGGTGTCGATCATGGCGACCGGCACGACGGGCACGCGTCCTTCGAGCACCATGCGGGCGACGCCGGTGCGGCCGCGGTAGAGCCTGCCGTCCGGGCTGCGGGTGCCCTCGGGGTAGATGCCCAGCACGTCGCCGGCAGCGAGCACCCGAAGGCCCGTGTTGAGCGAGGCCTCGGACGCCTTGCCGCCGGAGCGGTCGATGGGCAGCATCCCGGTGCCCTTGAAGAACTGCCGGACGAAGAACCCCTTGACGCCACGGCCGTCGAAGTAGCTGCTCTTGGCGAGGAACGTGACCCGTCGCTCGATCAGCAGCGGCAGGAACACCGAGTCGACGAAGGACAGATGGTTGCTGGCCAGGATGACGCCGCCCTTGCGCGGGATGTTCTCGGCTCCGGAGATCCAGGGCCTGAACACCGTCTTCGTGATCGGGCCGACGACGAGGTTCTTGAGCAGCCAGTAGAACACGGGGATCCCTCCGGACGCGGAGCCGACAGTCTACCGGCCGAGGCCGGCGGCGTGCTGACGGGCGAGGTCGGCGGCGCCGACCACGCCGGCGTGGTTGGCGAACTCGGCGATCACGAACAGCGGCTCGGGGTGGTAGCCGCGGGCGGGAAGATGCTGGCGGTAGGCCTCGCGCACCGGGTCGAGCAGCAGGTCGCCGGCGTCGGCCACGCCGCCGCCGAACACGAAGACCTGCGGGTCGAGCACGGCGCTGAGGCTCGCGCACGCCGCTCCGAGCCAGTGACCGAGCGTCTCCAGAGCGCGCAGCGCGCCGGGGTCGCCCGCGGCGATGAGCTCGCCGACCAGGTGGCCGTCCAGCTGCCCGTTCCGCTCGCGCGCCTCGGCGAGGGCGAGGCCGATGCCGCCGGCATCGGCCATCTCGTTCGCCATCCGCAGCAGCGCCCGGCCGGAACCGTACTGCTCGATGCAGCCGTGCGCGCCGCAGCCGCAGGGCAGGCCGTCGGGCACCACCCGCAGGTGCCCCAGCTCGGCGCCGGCGCCGTACCCGCCGCGGAACAGTCGGCCCTCGCTGACGATCGCCCCGCCGACGCCGGTGCCGATGGTCAGCATCGTCATGTCGCGGAATCCGCGGCCTGCTCCGAACCGGAACTCGGCCCAGCCGGCGGCGTTCGCGTCGTTGTCGATCGTGACGTCGAACGGCACGCGGGCGCGCACCCGGTCGCGCAGCGGCTCGTTCCGCCACGAGATGTTCGGCGTGTAGTACACCGTCGACTGCGCGGCGTCGATGAAGCCCGGAGCGGCGACCCCGGCGGCGACGATCTCGCGACCGACCGCGAGGCGCTCGATCATGGCGATCACCGCATCCACCACGGCCTCGGCATCGTGGGCCTGGGTCGCGACACGGTCCTCGGCGACGATGTCACCGGACTCGGTCACCACCGCGCCCGCGATCTTGGTCCCGCCGATGTCGATCCCGATGGCCTGCACGGGATCTCAGCTTAGTGACGCGGACTGGGGGGCTGGATAACCGGCCGAAACCCCACCATGCCCGCGTAGAATGCAGGGACCAACCCGGCCGGTACCGAAGGAGTTGCCGATGAAACAGTTCGACGTCCCAGCGCTCGTGACGCCCGATCCCGAGGCCAACGCGACCGACCTGCTGATCGGCCGGGTGGCGCAGACCCCCGACCGCGCCCTGTTCTCGCTTCCGACCGCCGACGGCGGCTGGAGCGACGTCACCGCGCGCGAGTTCCATCGCCAGGTGGTCGCGCTCGCCAAGGGCTTCGTCGCGGCGGGAGTGCAGCCCGGCGACAAGATCGGCCTGATGTGCAAGGTGCGCTACGAGTGGACCCTCATCGACTTCGCCGCCTGGTTCGCCGGCGCCGTGCTGGTGCCGATCTACGAGACCTCCTCACCCGCGCAGGTGCTGTGGAACCTCACCGACTCCGGCGCGACCGCGATCATCACCGAGACGCCGGACCACTTCGCGCGCTTCGACGAGATCCGCGCCGACGCGCCAGACGTCACGAAGGTGTGGCAGATCGACCTCGGTGCCCTCGACAAGCTCGCCGCCTCGGGCACCGCCGTGCCGGATGAGGAGATCGAGCGGCGCCGCAACCTCGCCAAGGGCTCCGACCTCGCCACCCTGATCTACACGTCGGGATCGACCGGGCGGCCCAAGGGCTGCATCATCACGCACTCGAACTTCGTGGAGCTCAGCCGCAACGCCGCTCGCGCCATCCCCGAGATCGTGAACCCCGACTCCAGCACCCTGCTGTTCATCACGACCGCGCACATCTTCGCGCGGTTCATCTCGGTGTTGAACGTGCACGGCGGCGTGCGCACCGGCCACCAGGCCGACACCAAGCAGCTGGTGGCGACGATGGGCTCGTTCAAGCCGTCGTTCCTGCTCGCCGTGCCGCGCGTCTTCGAGAAGGTGTACAACTCCTCCGAGCAGAAGGCGGAGGGTGGCGGCAAGGGCCGCATCTTCCGCAAGGCGGCGGATGTCGCCATCGCGCATTCGAAGGCGCTCGATGCCGGTCACGTGCCGCTGGGGCTCAAGCTGCAGTTCGCGCTGTTCGACCGCCTGGTGCTGTCGAAGATCAAGACCGCGCTGGGCGGCCGGGTGAAGTACGCCGTCTCGGGCTCCGCTCCCCTGGGCCTGCGCCTGGCGCACTTCTACCGCAGCCTGGACGTCGCGATCATGGAGGGCTACGGCCTCACGGAGACCACGGCGCCGGTGTCGGTGAACCTGCCGTCGGCGTTCAAGATCGGCAAGGTCGGCCCGCCGCTGCCCGGCAACTCGGTGCGCATCGCCGAGGACGGCGAGATCCAGGTCAAGGGCATCTGCGTCTTCGACGGCTACTGGCAGAACGAGGAAGCGACCCGCGACGCGTTCGAGGACGGCTGGTTCAAGACCGGCGACATCGGCACCATCGACGACGACGGCTACCTGCAGATCACCGGGCGCAAGAAGGAGATCCTGGTGACCGCGGGCGGCAAGAACGTCGCCCCGGCCGCACTGGAGGACCCCATCCGCGCCAACCCGATCATCGGGCAGGTGGTGGTGGTCGGCGACCAGAAGCCGTTCATCTCGGCGCTCGTCACCCTCGACGAGGAGATGCTGCCGGTGTGGCTGAACAACAACGGCCTCGACGCGTCCATGTCGATCGCCGACGCGGCGGCGAACCCCGCCGTCGTCGCCGAGGTGCAGCGGGCCGTCGACGCGGCCAACGCGCTGGTCTCGCGCGCCGAGTCGATCCGCAAGTTCCAGATCCTGGACTCGCAGTTCACCGAGGCGAGCGGTCACCTCA
Source organism: Rhodoglobus sp. (assembly GCA_035563175.1). Lineage (GTDB taxonomy): Bacteria > Actinomycetota > Actinomycetes > Actinomycetales > Microbacteriaceae > Rhodoglobus. The sequence continues at coordinate 8,066 of DATMVL010000191.1, forward strand.
CGCCGAAGCTGTCGATCAAGCGGCACGTGATCATGCAGGACTTCGCCACCGTGATCGAGGGCATGTACTCGGGCAGCGGTGCCGAGACGGCGGGGGTGTCGGTCGCCCAGTAGCGGCTAGGAGCGCCACCAGGAGGCCGTGCGGATCGCCCGCATGGCCTCCTTCTTCGTCTCCGGGGCGAGCCCCTCGATGTACAGGTGCCCGTCGAGGTGGTCGACCTCGTGCTGCAGCGCCTGCGCCAGCACGCCGTCGCCGCTGAGCTCCACCGGCTCGCCGTCGAGGTCCACCCCGGTGACGCGCGCCCACGGGTAGCGCAGGCGGGGGAAGTAGAAGCCGGGCACCGACAGGCAGCCCTCGTCGACCAGCGTCGGCTCACCGCGCACCTCGGCGAGCACCGGGTTGATGACGTAGGCGACCACCCCGTCCACGTTCACGCTGAACGCGCGCGAGAGCACGCCGATCTGGTTCGCGGCCAGCCCGGCCCGGCCGGGCAGCTGCACCGTCTCGAGCAGATCCTCGACGAGGCCGGCCGCGCGCGGGTCGCCGGGCGCGATCGGGTCGCACACCGACCGGAGGACCGGGTCGCCGAACAGGCGGATGGGGCGTTCTGCCATCCCTCAGGCGGTCCGGGCTGCCGGCAGACCCTCGACGACGCGGGCGGCGAGATCGCGCGCCGCCTCACGCGTGATGCGGTCGAGGTGGTGGTAGTCGATCACCGAGCCGGTCGCCAGCGACGGGTCGTACGGGATCTTCACGATGGAGCGCACCCGTGAGGCGAAGTGCGCCTCGATCTCCTCGAGCTTGACCAGGTTCGTCGCCTGGGTGGCGGTGTTGATGGCCACCACGGCGTTCTTCACCAGCTCCGGGTACCCGTTCGACTCGAGCCAGGTGAGGGTCTCCGAGGCCAGCCGCGCCTCGTCGACGCTGCCGCCCGAGACCACGACGATCTCGTCGGCGCGCGCCAGCGTCGCGGTCATCGCGGAGTGCAGCATGCCGGTGCCGCAGTCGGTGACCACGATCGAGTAGAAGCGCTCCGCGATGTCGGCGACGGCGTTGTAGTCGTTCTCGTCGAACGCCTCGACCACGGTCGGGTCGGCGTCGGAGGCGAGCACGTCGAGCCGGGTGCGGTCGCGCGAGATCAGCGTCTGGAACTCGCTGAAGGTGGTGAGCGTCATGCCGCGCTGCACCACGTCCCGCACCGTGGCGCGGGTGTTCTTCACGATGCGCTCGGCGAGCGTGCCGCGGTCCGGGTTCGCGTCGACGGCGAGCACGCGATCCTCGCGCACGTCCGCCAGCGCCATGCCGAGCAGGGTGGTCAGGGTCGTCTTGCCCACGCCGCCCTTGCGGGTGAGCACCGCGACGAAGCGCGTGCCGCCCTCGAACGACCGGGCGATGCGGGCATCCATCGCCTTGCGCTGGCGCACGGCGTAGGAGTCGCCCACGTTGACGGTGTGGAACGTGACGTCGTACAGCAGCCGCTGCCAGAACCCCTCGGGCGCCGGCTTGCGGTTCCGGCCGGGCTTCACGAGCCGCTCGGCGGTCAGCGTGTCGGCCGCTTCGGGCACGGTCGAGATGTCGGGGGTGCGGCGCCGGGCGAACGGGCGGTCGTGCTCGGGCAGCGGCGGGATGCTCGCCACGTCGGCCGAGTCGGGCACGGTGAGCACCGATTCCGGCGCGATCGAGATGGTCGTCGTGGTCGGCGAGGAGCCCAGCAGCGTGTCGATCGCCCCCGTGTCCTCGAGCGCGACCGCGGCCTCGTCCTCGGGCACCTCGTGCACCTGCGCGGGCAGCGACACGGTGAACGTCATGACGTCCGAGGGCGCGTCATCGGTCGCCGGCGACGGGGCGGGCGTGGGCGTCGGGTCGAGCACCTCGACGACGTCGTCCTTCTTGCGTCTCACAGCCAATGGAAAGAACCTTTCGGAGCCGAACACTCCAATGTACCGCGTGCTCCCGTAACGGGGCGATTCGGGGTACGTCTCAGTCCGCGAGCTCCAGCAGCAGGTCGCCGGCGTCCACCTGCTGGGTGGTGCCGATCGCACGCCGCTTCACGGTCCCCGCCACGGGTGCCGTGATGGCCGCCTCCATCTTCATCGCCTCGATCGTGGCCACCACCTGACCGGCCTGCACGGCGTCCCCCTCGGCGACCTGCAACGTCACCACGCCCGAGAAGGGCGCAGCGACATGGCCCGGCTTCGCGGGGTCGGCCTTCTCGGCCGCCTTCGTGTCGACGGCGACGGAGCGGTCGCGCACCGACACCGGCCGCAGCTGCCCGTTGAGGGTGGCCATGACCGTGCGGATGCCCTTCTCGTCCACATCGCCGATCGCCTCGAGCCCCACGAACAGGCTGACGCCCTGCTCGATGTGCACCACGTGCTCCGCACCCTGCCGCAGGCCGTACAGGTAGTCGACGGTGTCGAGCACCGACAGGTCGCCGTACGTCTCGCGAACCTGCTCGAAGGTCTTGGTGGGTGCCGGGAACAGCAGCCGGTTCAGGGTCGCACGCCGGGTCGCGCCCGGGGTCGTGAGCGCCCGCCGGTCGTCGTCCGCGATCGGCTCGACGCCGGTCTTCACCGTGCGCCCCTCGAGCACCTTGGTGCGGAACGGCTCGGGCCAGCCGCCGGGCAGCTCGCCGAGCTCGCCCGCCATGAAGCCGATCACCGAGTCGGGGATGTCGTACTTCTGCGGGTTCGCCTCGAAGTCGGCGGGGTCGGCGTCGACGGCCGCCAGGGCGAGCGCGAGGTCGCCGACCACCTTCGACGACGGGGTCACCTTCGGCGGGCGGCCCAGGATGCGGTTCGCCGCCGCATACAGGTCCTCCACCTTCTCGAAGTGGTCGCCCAGACCCACCGCGATGGCCTGCTGGCGCAGGTTCGACAGCTGCCCGCCGGGGATCTCGTGCTTGTACACGCGGCCGGTCGGGCCGGGCAGCCCGGACTCGAACGGCTTGTAGACCTGGCGCACCGACTCCCAGTACGGCTCGAGGTCCGAGACCGACTGCAGGCTGATCCCGGTGTCGCGCTCGGTGTGGGCGAGAGCTGCGACGAGGGCGGACATGCTCGGCTGTGAGGTGGTGCCGGCCATGGGGGCCGCCGCGACATCCACCGCGTCCGCTCCGGCCGCCGAGGCCGCCAGCAGCGTCGCCAGCTGCCCGCCGGCGGTGTCATGGGTGTGCACGTGCACGGGCTGGTCGAAGCGCTCGCGCAGCGCCGTCACCAGCGTGCTCGCCGCCTCGGCGCGCAGCAGGCCGGCCATGTCCTTGATGCCGATGATGTGGGCACCGGCACGCACCATCTCGTCGGCGAGGCGCAGGTAGTAGTCCAGCGTGTACAGCTGCTCGGCCGGGTCGAGCAGGTCGGCGGTGTAGCAGAGCGCGGCCTCGGCCACGGCGGTGCCGGTGCCGAGCACGGCTTCGATGGCGGGCCGCATCTGCTCCACGTCGTTGAGCGCGTCGAAGATACGGAACACATCAACACCGGAGTCCACGGCCTCGCGGATGAAGGCGTCGGTCACCTCGGTCGGGTACGGGGTGTAGCCGACCGTGTTGCGGCCGCGCAGCAGCATCTGGATGGCGACGTTCGGAAGGGCCTCGCGCACCGCGGCCAGGCGCTCCCACGGGTCCTCGCCGAGGAAGCGCAGGGCCACGTCGTAGGTCGCGCCGCCCCAGGCCTCGACCGAGAGCAGCTGCGGGGTGAGGCGGGCGACGTGCGGCAGCACGGCGACCAGGTCGCGGGTGCGCACGCGGGTGGCCAGCAGCGACTGGTGCGCGTCGCGGAAGGTGGTCTCGGTGACCGCGAGCGGGGTCTGCGCGCGCAGCGCGGCGGCGAACCCGGCCGGGCCGAGCTCGAGCAGCCGCTGCCGCGAGCCGGCGGGCGCCTCGGCCTGCAGGTCGATCGCCGGCAGCTTCTCGGCGGGGCTCAGCAGACCGGTGCCGCTGCCGTTCGGGTGGTTCACCGTCACGTCGGCGAGCCAGTTCAGCACCTTGGTGCCGCGGTCCTTCGACACGTGGCCGCGCACCAGCCAGGGCCGCTCCTCGATGAAGGAGGTGCTGAGGTCGCCCTCGGCGAAGTCGGGGTCGTCGAGCACGGCCTGCAGGAACGGGATGTTCGTGGTCACGCCGCGCAGACGGAACTCCGCCAGTCCGCGCTTGGCCCGCAGCACCGCCGCGCCGAAGTCGCGGCCGCGGCAGGTCATCTTCACGAGCATCGAGTCGAAGTGCGGCGACACCTGCGCTCCGGCGGCGACCGTGCCGCCGTCGAGCCGGATGCCCGCGCCGCCCGGTGAGCGGTACGTGGTGATCTTGCCGGTGTCGGGCCGGAACCCCGACGCCGGGTCCTCGGTGGTGATGCGGCACTGCAGCGCTGCGCCTCGCAGCCGCAGCGACTCCTGCTGCAGTCCCAGCTCGGCGAGGCTCTCCCCCGCCGCGATGCGCATCTGCGACTGCACCAGGTCGACGTCAGTGACCTCCTCGGTCACCGTGTGCTCTACCTGGATGCGAGGGTTCATCTCGATGAACACGTGCTGACCGGCCCGGTCGCCGGCGGTGTCGAGCAGGAACTCGACCGTGCCGGCGTTGACGTAGCCGATCGACTTCGCGAACGCGATCGCATCGCGGTACATCGCCTGCCGGATGCCCTCGTCCAGGTTCGGCGCCGGCGCGATTTCGATGACCTTCTGGTGGCGCCGCTGCACGGAGCAGTCGCGCTCGAACAGGTGCACGGTCTCGCCCGTGCCGTCGGCCAGGATCTGCACCTCGATGTGGCGCGGGCGCACGACCGCCTGCTCGATGAACATGGTCGGATCGCCGAACGCGCTGTCCGCCTCGCGCATCGCGGCCTCGAGCGCCTCACGCAGGTCCTCGCGGCGGTCGACCCGCCGCATCCCGCGTCCGCCGCCGCCGGCGACGGCCTTCGCGAACACGGGGAAGCCGATCTCGTCCGCACCCCGCAGCAGCGCCTCGATGTCGGTGGTGGCCGGGGTCGACTTCAGCGTGGGCACGCCCGCGGCGATCGCGTGCTCCTTCGCCGTCACCTTGTTGCCGGCCATCTCGAGCACCTGACGCGGCGGGCCGATGAAGGTGATGCCGGCCTCCGCGGCGGCCTGGGCGAGGTCCGGGTTCTCGGAGAGGAAGCCGTAGCCGGGGTAGATGGCGTCGGCGCCGGAGAGCTTGGCGACGCGGATGATCTCCGACACGTCGAGGTACGCGCGCACCGGATGCCCTGCCTCGCCGATCTGGTACGCCTCGTCGGCCTTCAGCCGGTGCATCGAGTTGCGATCCTCATACGGGAACACGGCGACGGTGCGGGCTCCGAGCTCGTACGCGGCGCGCATGGCGCGGATCGCGATCTCACCTCGGTTGGCGACGAGAATCTTCTTGAACATCCGGTCCTTCCGACTGATCCACCAGCTTAGAGGCGACGGCCAGCGCGCCTGCGACGCGCATTCGGCGCACATTTAGGTTTCTCTCGGAAGCGGGCGCTATCGTCGTGTCTCGTGCACGTGCTGAGCGTCAGCTCCCTGAAGGGGGGCGTAGGGAAGACCACTGTCACGCTCGGCCTCGCCTCCGCGGCGTTCGCCCGTGGCCTGCGCACCCTCGTCGTGGACCTCGACCCGCAGTCCGACGTGTCGACCGGCATGGACATCGAGGTCGCCGGCCATCTCAACGTCGCCGACGTGCTCGCCTCACCCAAGGAGAAGATCGTGCGCGCGGCCATCGCACCCTCGGGGTGGACCAAGGGTCGCCCGGGCAAGGTGGATGTGCTCATCGGGTCGCCCTCGGCGATCAACTTCGACGGGCCGCACCCCAGCATCCGGGACATCTGGAAGCTCGAGGAGGCGCTCGCCAACGTCGAGGCCGATTACGACCTGGTGCTCATCGACTGCGCGCCGTCGCTGAACGCGCTGACCCGGACCGCGTGGGCCGCCAGCGACCGGGTGACGGTCGTGACCGAGCCGGGTCTGTTCTCCGTCGCCGCCGCCGACCGCGCGCTGCGGGCGATCGAGGAGATCCGCCGCGGCCTCTCCCCCAGGCTCCAGCCGCTCGGCATCATCGTGAACCGGGCGCGCGTGCAGTCGCTCGAGCACCAGTTCCGCATCAAGGAGCTGCGCGACATGTTCGGGCCGCTCGTGCTGTCGCCGCAACTGCCTGAGCGCACCTCGCTGCAGCAGGCCCAGGGCGCGGCGAAGCCGCTGCACGTGTGGCCCGGCGAGAGCGCGCAGGAGATGGCGCGCAACTTCGACCAGCTGCTCGAGCGGGTCATGCGCACGGCCCGCATCGGCGACTTCGCCGGCGAGCCCGCGTAGCGGCCTCAGCGCACACCGTCTCCGAGTTCTCGAGCAACGTCGCGCGGGTCGCCGTTTCGGTCGACGGCCCAACACGCCGCCATCGGGGGCGTCTGGCACGGCGCGTCGGGCCGTTAACCGAATCCGCGAACCTGCGGCGAGGAGCGGGAGGGCGCGCGGCGGGTCAGCCGACGGCGCGGGCGGCGCGGCGCGCGGCGAGCTCGTCCATGGGGTCCTCGCCCTTGACCGAGTCGATCTCGACCAGCGACGACTCGACCTCGCGCAGCACCTTGCCGACGGCGATGCCGAACACCCCCTGCCCGCGGCTGACCAGGTCGATGACCTCGTCGTCCGAGGTGCAGAGGTAGACGCTGGCGCCGTCGCTCATGAGCGTGGTCTGGGCGAGGTCGCTGATGCCGGCCTCGCGCAACTGGTTCACCGCGACGCGGATCTGCTGCAGCGAGATGCCGGTGTCGAGCAGTCGCTTCACGAGCTTGAGCACGAGGATGTCGCGGAAGCCGTAGAGCCGCTGCGAGCCGGAGCCGGCGGCGCCGCGCACCGTCGGCTCGACGAGCTCGGTGCGGGCCCAGTAGTCCAGCTGCCGGTAGCTGATTCCGGCGGCGCGTGCCGCGACGGCACCGCGGTAGCCGGTCGCGTCGTCCATCTCGGGGAGGCCGTCGGTGAAGAGGAGCCCGAGATCGTAGCGCTCCATCTCCGTGCGGTTCGCTTCGCTCATCGGCCCCTAACCTTCACGTTGCAGTTGACACTTAACGTTGTGCACCCAACGGTAGCGATGCCCGGGCGCCGAGTCGAAGCGACGCGCCGTGTCGCACTTCGACGGTACTACGAATCGAGCCTGGTGAGGGCGGATCGGATCATACTGCTGCGCACGACCTCGAGCTGCCCGGCGATCTCGCGGGCCATCTCGGCCGCTCGCGCACGGCTCGACGAGTCCCGCCGGCGCGACACCGGCATCAGTGCGCTCTCGATGAGGCTGAGCTCGCGCTCGGCAGCAGCCCTGAACCCGCGCAGGTGCCGTGGCTCGATGCCCGAGCGCTGCAGCTCGACCAGGGCGGACAGCACCGACAGCGCATCCTCGCCGAAGACGTCGCCCGGCAGGATGAGCGAGGCCGAGATCGCATCCCCGAGCAGCATCGGCGTGGCGCCGGCCTCGCGGATCAGCTCGTCGCGGGTGAGTTTGCGGTCGACGGTGAGGATCGACTGGGCCGGCGTGCCGCCGCCCGGCAGCTCGGGCGTGCGCCCCGCATCCATCTCGGCCAGGTAGCCCCGGATGACCTTCAGCGGCAGGTAGTGGTCGCGCTGCATGGTGAGCACGAACCGCAGCCGCTCGAGGTCGGCGGGCGAGAACTTGCGGTAACCCGACTCGGTGCGCGCCGGCGACACCAGCTGGCGCTCTTCGAGGAAGCGCAGCTTCGATGGGGTGAGGTCGGGGAAGTCGGGGCTCAGCTTGGCCAGCACCTGGCCGATGCTGAGCAGACCCCCGCCCGACGGGCGTGGTTGGGGTGCGACCGCACCCACTAGCGCGCCAGGTGCGCCAGGTCGAGCCGGGATGCGTAGAAGGTGAGGCGGAACTTGCCCACCTGCACCTCGGCACCGTCGGACAGCAGCGCCGTCTCGATGCGCACGCCGTCGAAGTAGGTGCCGTTGAGCGAGCCGAGGTCACGGACCTCGAACGCGGTCCCGTGGCGCAGGAACTCCGCGTGTCGACGCGACACGGTCACGTCGTCGAGGAAGATGTCCGCCTCGGGGTGCCGGCCGACCGTGGTCACATCGGCGTCGAGCAGGAAGCGGGCACCCACGTTGGGCCCGCGCCGCACCACGAGCAGCGCCGATCCGGACGGCAGCGCCGCGATCGCGTCGATCTCGGCGGTCGAGACGTCGCCGTCGAGCGCCGCGAGCTGCGAGCTGAACTCCGCACCGAAACGCACCGTCGCGTCCTCTTGCGCTCCCCCGAATGCCGCAGCCCCCTGGGGCGCTTCACCGGCGGGCTGACCCTGGGTCTGAGCATCATCCATCGTGAACCTCCCTGGCACCAAGCGTATCCGATCGAGCATGGCCCTGGCCCCGGGTCAGCCGGACCACCTCGCGGATGTAGACCGCACCGGCCCACCAGTACAGGAACGCACCCCAGAGGACGAACGCCCACCCGAGCGGGGCGGCGATCCAGGCGGTGGCCGGGAACGCCTGCGCGAGCATGAGCACCGGCAGCGCGTAGAAGAGGAAGAAGGTCGCCGCCTTGCCGACATGGTGCACGGGCAGGGGGCCGTACCCGTGGTTGGCGAGGATCACCCCGAGCACGACCAGCATGAGGTCGCGCCCGACGATGATCAGCAGCAGCCACCACGGCACCACGCCGCGCGCGGTCAGGCCGATCAGCGCCGCGAAGATGAACAGCCGGTCGGCGAGCGGGTCGAGCAGCTGACCGAGTCTCGAGACCTGGCCGAAGCGACGGGCGATCGCGCCGTCGAAGAAGTCGCTGACACTCGAGACGACGAGCACGAGCAGGGCCCAGCCGTCCTGCGCGATGACGATGAGCCAGAGGAACACCGGCACGAGCAGCAGCCTGAGGAAGCTGAGGACGTTGGGGATCGTCCAGACGCGGTCGGTCACCTGCCCGGCCGTCGACGCTCCCACGCGCCGAGTCTAGTCGGCGCATCCGGAGCAATATGATGCGCGCATGGCACCGCTGCCGACCGTGTGGATCATCGCCGCCGCCGCGTTCCTCTTCACCTGGATCGCCTCCCTGCCCACCCGCGACACCTCCTGGGTCGACCGGCTCTGGTCGATCGTCCCCGTCGTCTACGTCTGGGTGTTCGCCGGCTTCGCGGGCCTCGCCGACGCACGCCTGAACGTGATGGCCGTGCTGGTCACGCTGTGGGGTGCACGCCTCACCTTCAACTTCGCGCGCAAGGGCGGCTACAGCGGCATGGAGGACTACCGGTGGGCGGTGCTGCGCGGCCGCATGTCGCCGGCGCTGTTCCAGGTGTTCAACCTGCTGTTCATCGCGCTGTACCAGAACATCCTGCTGGTGCTCATCACCCTGCCGGCCCTCACCGCGTACGAGCACCGCGGCACCGCGTTCGGTGTGACGGATGCGGTGGTCGCGGCGGGCTTCCTGGCCGCGCTGGTCGGCGAGACGGTCGCCGACCAGCAGCAGTGGGCG